>JBEQUD010000300.1:0-3200 GCA_040349235.1 Acidobacteriota bacterium | reverse complement strand
TGGGCAGAGCGTGATACAGGTGCATCTCTGCCCGTCGCAGGCCTGCCTGGGGCTGTACTTGCTCCACGGCGTCCGGCAATACACGCCGCGGACGCTGTCGGCCATCACGCGCCTCTTCCCCGACGCCCGGTCCTTCCTCTATCGCCTCGGCGGCCGCGCCTGCAACCGGCTGCACTTCCGGTTCATCACCAGGCCGCTGCTGTTTGGCGGGACGACGGACCTGCGGCAGGTACGCGCCGACGAATACGAACGGCGCGCGCTGGCGGCCATCGAGGCCGACATGCGTCAGCCCCAGCCCTCCCCCGCCTTCTACGCGCTCGTCATCCATTCCGCGCCCCGCCGCTCGCTGTTCTGACGTGTTCACCGCCTTCACCGCCCAGGCGCCCTCCGCGTGAGACGTCCACGGCCTTGCCCGCGGCGCCGACCGGCGCGGTCGGCGCTCATGCGTCAACACCGGTCGCCGGCCCGCCACTGTCCCCAGCCGGCGGCACGCGCAGCGGCCGACCGCCCACCCAAGGCAACCCGAGCGACGTCCATATCCACAACAGTAGCGTCCGTGGTCGGACGTGTCCGTGGCGCAACGACAAGCCCAGATGGCGTGCCGGTTCAGCCGCGTCGTTGAGCCCGCGCAGCAGCAGCTCGCCCCACGCCGCGCGTAGGCGGCCGCGCAACCGGTACCCAGTCGCGAACGCGTCGAGATCGCCTCCGCTGGCTTCGAGCTGCGTGTAGGAATCCGCGCCGTAGCGGGACCGCTCCTCGGCGAAGACGAGCGCGAGGCCGCAGTACAGGAGCTGACTGCGACGCCGGCTCCCATAGGTGGCACCCGCGCTCACCCGCCAGGCATAGAGCGGCTCGTCGAGGTTGTCGATCTCCGCCCGTTCGAGCAGGCGCAGCCACAAGTCGAAGTCCTGCGCGGCGACAAAGGCTTCGCGGTAGCCGCCGGCCGCGGCGAGCGTGTCGCGCCGCATCATGACCGACCCATGCACGGGCGTCGCCCGCGCCGTCCGCAGTGCGGCTCGCACGTCGGCTGCCCCGTGCCGCGTCGGAAAGCGCCCAACCGGACGGCCGCTGTCGTCGATGACGCTCGCGCCCGTGCCAACGGCGCAGACCTCTGTGTGCCGCTCGAGGAAATCGAGTTGCCGTTCGAACCGTGCCGGCATGGACACGTCGTCGGCGTCCTGGCGGGCGACGTACCGCGTGGCCGCGAGCGCGATGCCGGCGTTCAAGGCCGCCGCCATCCCGCGGCGGTTGGAGGCGACCAGCCGGATCCGCGCGTCGCGTTCAGCGGCGCGGCGCACCAGGGTGGCGCTGTCGTCGGTCGAACCATCGTCAACCACGATGCACTCGAACGCGCCGTAGGTCTGGGCGAGCACGCTGTCGAGGGCATCCGCGACGGTGGCGGCCCCGTTGTGGACGGGCATGACAACGGTGACCAGGGGCTCGTTGGTCACCGAGGCGACGCGCCCGGCTGGTGGGGCTTCTTCAGCCACACGCCCAGCTGCATGCCGGTGTCGGTCGCCTGCATCCAGCGGGCGGCGACGGATCCGAGAATGCCGGGCAGATACGTACTGCACACGAAGTGGCGATGGTCGGCGACGACGTACCCGGCGGCCGCTCCGTGCCTGATGAAGGCCTCCAGCGTGAACTCGAACAGATGAAACGGCGCATGCATCGGGCTGAGGTTGGCGACGTAGTCCGTACCGGTCGCACGATAGAAGACGTTGGCCATGCGGCTGATGAGCCACCGCGCCGAGGGCACTTCGGCGAACATCAGGCCGCCGGGCTTCAGCCATTCGAGCGCCCTCGCGAGATTCGCCGAGGGCGACCGCAGGTGCTCGAGGACCGCGCCAAAGCTGATGACGTCGAAGTAGTCCGGTGGATACGCGCCCGTTTCAGCCGACGCAAGGGCGAGCTTGTCCGCGGGGATGCCGGTCTTCTCGATCGCGTGCCGGTAGAACGGCTCCGACGGTTCCAGACCATATGCGTCGAATCCGTGCCGCGCCATGGCCGTCATCTGCAGCCCGATGCCGGCACCGATATCCAGCGAACGCATGCCGGGGTGCACCGGCATCAAGCGCTCGAGCCACGCGAACTCGTCAGCGAATCGCTCCTCCGCGGCCGCCATCGTCTGGTAGTTCAGATACGCTTCCGGCGGCACGTCGTAGTGCACGCCGAGCGAGGGGGGCACCGGTTGCGGGTTGGCGAACACGAGCCCGCAGCCCGCGCAGCGGCAGATCGTCGTCGCGATACCCGTGCGGCGCCTCGGCCAGGGGCCCTGCGACCGGTTCAGACGCCGGCCGAGGACGATGAACGCGGACTCGGGGGCCCCGCACATGTCGCACGCCGGCAGGGGGTCGAACCGGTAGGTGACGGCATCTCTCATGAGGACGTGATCCCTTCGAGCAGCGCCCGCTCGCTCGCGACAGCCGCGCCGAGCGAGCAGTGGGCCTCGACGTATCGCCGCCCCGCGTTCGCCAGCCGCGTCCGGAGGCCGGCATCGCGGAGCAGCTCCACCATGGCCGCGCGCAGGGACTCGACCGAGCTGTCGCACAGCAGACCATTCTGCCGGTCGGCAATCACGTCTGCGATACCGGGCACGCGCGTGCCAACGACCGGGACGCCACAGGCCATGGCTTCGACCAGCACTTTCGGGTTGCCCTCGTACCGGGAGGGCAGCACGAAGACCTGGGCGCGGCGGAAGAGCCCAGCAAGCGCGTCGTGCGCCAGGCGGCCGGCAAAGTGGACCGCCACGCCGTTCGCCTGCGCCAGGGATTCAAGGTCGGCGCGCAGCGGCCCATCCCCGACGACCGTGATGTGCACGCCTGGCACCGTCCTGGCCGCGTCGATGAGGAGGGCCGGGTTCTTCTGGTCTTCGAGACGGCCCACGAAGAGAATGTGCCCCGCGTCCGGTACCACCCCGTCGTCCGGGCGGAACCGTGCGGTATCAACATAGTTGGGAATAACAGTCACGCGTGCCGGATCGACGTGATAGCGATCGATGATACGCGCCGCATCCGCCGCGGCCGCCACGACGACGCGGTCGGCCGAGCGCACGGCGAGCCCTTCGAGCGCGCGCGCCACCCAGCGGCGCAGCCGGCTGGACGTCAGGCGCGCGACGAAATCCGCCCACAGAAACCCGCACCGCACCACGAGCGGGGTGCCAAAGGCGGCCTTGGCGATGACCGCGGTCCACGCGCCGT
>JBEQUD010000272.1:0-3522 GCA_040349235.1 Acidobacteriota bacterium | reverse complement strand
GCGATGGCGTGCGGGGTGTTGAGCGCCCCGCCGGACAGGCCCTGCTGGCCGAACCGGGCGACGATTTGGAGTGTGTCGCGAATCAAAATCCACACGCGGTGGTTGCCGCCGTCCATCACGTAGAGGAAGCGCTGCTCGGGGTCTGGCGACATCGCGAGGCCGGACGCGGACCCGGACAGCAAGGTCCGCTTCGAGATGAAACCCTCCTTGACGAACGTCCCGTCCTTCTTGAACACCTGGACCCGATCGTTCGACCGATCGGCCACGTAGACCAATCCGTCCCTCGCGATGGCGACGTTGTGCGGCAGGCGGAACTGCTTCGCGGGCGTGGTGTCCGGATCGTACGCACCGAGCGGCGATTCGTCGGGCTTGTTGCCGTAGGCGCCCCACATCCGCTTGAAGGCCAGGGTGTCGGCGTCGAGCACGATGAGCCGGCGATTCCGGTACCCGTCGGCGATGAACAGTTCGTTGGCCGCGGCGTCCTCGGTCAGATTCGCGGCCCCCGCCAGATTCTTCGTGTCGGCGTTGCCGCCGCTGGTGCCCTGCTTGCCGAACTGCGCGACGAACGCCCCCTGCTTGGTGAACTTCAGCAGCTGCGTGTCCTTGGCGCCGCTGCCGGCGAGCCACACGAACCCTTTGTGGTCCACGAAGATGCCGTGCTCGGTCTGCGGCCATTCGTAGCCCTTGCCCGGGCCGCCCCACGAAGAGACGAGCGTGCCGTTCGTATCGAATTCGAGGACGGGCGGCGCCGGGCGGCAGCACTCGGCCCGCGGCGGCTTGACCTCCGCCGCCGTGAACCGGTCGTTCGTCCGGAGCACCTCGGGCCGGTGCACCACCCAGATGTGATCCGCGCTGTCCACCGCCAGCCCGCCGATGGGCCCGATGGCCCAGGTTTCGTCAGCGAACGGACGCGGCCAGCTCGGGTCGTACTCGAATCGTGGCACCTGGACGTTCTTGGGCGCCTGCGCGACGACGACCACCGTGGGACCGTGTGTCGCCCACACCGCCAGGCTGGCCAGTGCGGCCACGGCGCTCGAGAGGAGAGGCATTCGCTTCATTTGACAGCCATTTTCATTTGCGTTACGGTCCGTCGCATCGCCGATTGGCTGCCCACGCGGTGTGTGGCGGCACAAGACGGGAGGCACATGTGATTTTCCACCGAGCACACCAGGGTCGTCGAGTCGGAGCCGCGGCTGCCGCGGCCGCGTTCGTTTTCAGCTGCGGGCTTGCGGCCACCGCGCACGCGCAAGACCGCCTGCCGCCGATTCCTCGCGACAAGTTGACCCCCGCCCAGAAGGAGGCGATCTCCGCCTACGAAGGCACGCGCGACGCGCTGCGCGGACCGTGGTGGCCGATGCTGCGCGCTCCGCAGTCCGTGAAGCTTCTGATGCCCTGGAGCGAGTATCTCAGGCACGGGAGCAGCCTTTCCCCGAAGATCTACGAGATGGTCATCATCGTCACCGCCCGGGAGTGGTCGCAGGCGTTCTCCTTCGACGGCCACAGCCAGCGCGCGTTGACCAACGGGCTCAAGCCCGAAATCGTCAAGGCCATCGCCGAAGGCCGGCGCCCCAAGGATATGGCCGCGGACGAAGAGGCGGCCTACGACTTCTCGACCGAACTGCACCACAACCACAGCGTCAGCGATGCGACCTACGCCAAGGCGCTGGCCACCTTCGGCGAACAGGGGATTATCGACATCATCGGCGTCAACGGCCACTACACGCTGATATCCATGGTGCTGAACACCGCGCGGACGCCTGCGCCCGCTGACGCGAAAGGCCGGCTCGAGCGCTTTCCCAACTAGGTGGCGTCAGCGCCGCTTGTACGTCTTGCTGAACCCGTTGCGAGCATTCGTGACCACGTAGCTGCCGTCGGGGCTGACGGAAATCTTCAGCCCGTAGGCGGGCGAGTGGTCGGGCGGCGCGTCCACCATGTTGGCGATGAACGTCTCCGGGGCGTTCTGGGTCTTGCCGCCCTGTACGCCGGATTCCTCGAACACGGCGTTGGCCGGCCGCTCCGTGGAGTAGTGGAGCTGCCAGATATCCTCGAGCCCCGGAGCGCTTCTGAGGGTCGCGATGGTTTCGGCCGCGCCGCCCTTCGTCGGGCCGTTGTTCATGATGGCCACGCGGGGCCGTAGCGCGTGCACGAGCGCCGGCGGTCCGGACCGCGCCAGGCCGTGGTGGGTGGTGAGGTACAGGTCGATCGTGCCGAGCAGGTTGTTCGGGCAGACGAGATCGTGCTCGGTGTTCCAGGTCAGGTCGCCCAGGTCCAGCATGCGGACGCCGAAGGCGCTGATCACCATGCCCACGGAATTGATGTTCTCCGTCGTGTCGATGGGGTGCGGTTTGTAGTCGGCGCAGAGCGGGTTGGCGGCCCCGGCCTTGGCGAGCGGCTTCTTCAGCACGTCGCCCCGGCTGGACACAATTTGTACGTCGAGCCCTCGAATCGGCACTTTGTCTCCGGGACTGACCTCGAGATGTTTGCCCTTCGCGCGGGCCGAGGCATAGGCCTCGTCAACGGCGTTCTGACGGGCGAGTCCCTGCGCCGACGGAGGCGTGGCCCCAGCCGGCAGCGTCCTGGCCCCGTGATCGACGAACGTGCGGATGGGCATGCGGTCGGCCACGTCCTTGACGCCGCCGACATGGTCGCCGTCGTAGTGCGTAACGACCACGTAGTCGATCTGGGTGAGGCCGGCCTGTTTCGCCGTATCGACGATGCGTCCGGCGTCGCGGGGCCCGGGAATGCCCGCGTCCACGAGAAGCGACTCGCCGGACGGCGATACGAAGAGCGTGGACTGGCCGCCTTCGACATCGATGGAGTAGATGTCGAACGTCTTCCGATCCGCGGTGCGGACGTTCGGGGACAACACGAGCAGCGCCGCCGCGACCAGGACGAACAGATTTCGCACGATGAAACCCTCCAGCGGAGCCGGCATTCGACGATGGTCATCGCCGTGCTCCAGCAGCCGGGTAGCATAGCACCTTCTCCAGGGAGGCGAGGCCCCCCTCGGGCTATTTCGGCCGGCCGGCGGGACCGCGCGAGAGCAGTGTGACGCGGTACAGGTTGTTGCGGTCCATCGTGTACAGCGTGCGGCGGCCCGGGCCGCCGAACGCGACGTTACGCGTGGGGCTGGCGCCGGGGATGCGAATCGTGCCCAGATACGTGCCGTCGCGGCCGATGACCTGCACGCCTGCGGGCCCCGTGATGTACAGGCGCCCGGCCGCATCGATCGCCATGCCGTCGGAGAAACTGCGCACGCCGTCTGGCTGGAGATGGTGCAGCGTCGCGAACCGGCGCTTGTTGGTGACGCCGCCATCGGGCCCGACGTCGTACGCGAAGACGAACGAGTCCTCGCTGTCGCTCACGTAGAGCGTCTTGCCGTCGAGGCTGAGCGTGATGCCGTTCGGGATCCGCATCGTGTCGTCGAGCTCCACGACCGCCCCACCAGGCCTGATGTAGTACAGCCCACCGCTCTCCTTGGGCGTGATGCCCGGCCCGGGTCGTCGTGCCTGGTCGGTGAAG
>JBEQUD010000256.1:0-3447 GCA_040349235.1 Acidobacteriota bacterium | reverse complement strand
GCTAACGATCATCGTGGGACGTGCCGGCGTCAGCCCGGACCGTCGAGGCGAGGTGGCCCATCGCCGGCGTGGGCGGGCCGCGTGCGCTCCACGAACGCGACAATCTGGTTCTCCGCCCAGTAGCCGTCATCACCGGGCGAGGCCGGCCCCACGAAACCGCAGTGCCCGCCGTGCGCAGAGATCCGCAGGTCGATGCGTGGGTTGGCGGCGATTGTCGGATCGCGAAACGGCTCGGGCGGCACGAACGGATCGTCCTCCGCGGTGATGACGAGTGCGGGGACCGCGATGCGCTCGATGATGCGCAACGCGCTTGCGCGATGATAGTAATCGGCTGCGCTCCGGAAGCCGAAGTAGGGCGCGGTGTAGGCCTCGTCGAAGTCGCGGACGCTGTGGACGTGGGCGAGCGCGCGGAGGTCGAAGTGCCCCGGGTGGAGACGCTCCTTCCGCCGCATGCGCCGTTTCAGATCCCTCACGAAGTTCCACTGGTAGAGCCGGTTGCCGGGGCGTTCGAGCGCCTCGACGCACGAGGCGATCTCGAGGATGGGTGACACGGCGGCGACCGCGGTCAGGTTGCCAGGTGCGTGGGGGCCGTACTCGGCCGCCAGTTTCAACGCGAGGTTGCCGCCAAGCGAATAGCCGGCGACGGCGATGGCCGGCAGTCCATCGATGTCGGTCAGTTCCGCGACGACGTGCGCGACGTCCGCGGTGAGGCCCGAGTGGAACAGGCTGGACGTGAGGTGTTCGGTGTCCCCGCAGTTCCGCTGGTTCAACCGGACGACGTTCATCCCGCGCGCGAACGCCTTGGCGGCGAGGCCCCGCATGTAGTGCGCCGCGCTCGACCCGTTCAGGCCGTGCAGCGCCACGAGCGTGGCGTGTTGCCACGGGCGCGGCTGCCAATGGCAGTCCGCCACGACGCGCGAACCTGGCTCGACGTCGAAACGCCGGCGCACGGGCGTGGGGAGGCCGGGGAAGTAGCGTGGGTTCCCCCAGCTGTACAGCGTCATCCGGTGGCCGTCCACGAGTGACGGCCGTGGCTCGAAGCGGTCTATCATGCGGAGGCGGCCGGCTACCCTTCGTCGGCCGAGGGTCCGTAGATGGACGGAACCGGAATGTCGTTGAGCCGCAGATACACGCTGAGCTGACCGCGGTGGTGGATGACGTGATTGAGCACGAAGCTGCGGAAGGCCGCGAGCCGCGGCAGCGAAAACATCTCCCGCGGCCCGCGTCGCAGCGTCCATGTCGCCATGTAGTCCGCGTCGCTTCTGTCCATCCAGGTGCGGGCCTGCCTGGTCGCGGCATCGAACGCGGCGAGGACCTCGGCGCGCGACCCAGGGATCTCCTGGCCCTCGGGCGCGAGGGCGATGTCGAATGACGACTCGTTCAGTATCGCGCCGGCCCAGTGCGAGATGCGTCCCACGTGGCCGGCCAGTTGGCCGAGCGACATCGACTTCACGTGCGGCTTCCAGGCGAGCCGGTCGTCGGGCACGCGGTCGAGCAATCTACGCGTGCTGCCCATTTCGTGGTCGTACTCGGCAAGCAGCGCATCCTTGATGGCCATGGGGTGCAGTGTACTCACCGCCACGCGGGGGCGACAACTGCGCGCGGCGGTGTGGCTCGTGTGCGCGGCTGCCGCATTGTGGGTCGGCTGCGGGCGCGGCCCCTCTGCGCCGGCGCCGCCAGATCTGCCGGGTGCCTCCGGGACGGTTTCCGTCGCTGGGCTCGCGTCCCCGGTGCGGGTCGTGCGGGATCGCTGGGGCGTCCCGCACATCAGCGCAGCCAACACGCCAGACCTGTTCTTCGCGCAAGGGTTCGTCCAGGCGCAGGACCGCCTCTTCCAGATGGATCTGTGGCGGCGATCGGCGCAAGGCCGCCTCGCGGAGGTCCTGGGCTCGAACTTCGTGGGACGAGACGCGATGACGCGGCGGATTCAGTTCCACGGCGCGCCGGACGAGGAGTGGGCTCGGCTCGGAGAGGAGACCCGGACCATCGCGACCGCCTTCGTCCAGGGGATCAATGCGTGGGTCGCCCTCGCGCGCCAGCATCCGCCCGAGGCGTTTGTCCTGGCCGGATGGCAGCCGGACTTCTGGCAGCCCGAGGACCTGCTCAACCGGACGGACGCGTTCCTCGCGAGCGGTGGTCTCTCGGCGGAAGTGTTTCGGGCGCGGCTCGTCGCCGCGGTCGGCGCGTCCAGGGCTGACGCCCTGCTCGGGCTTCCGGCGGGCGTGCCGACGGGCTTCGATCCGAGGACGGTCACCTTCCAACTCGCTGAATCGCTCAAACAGATTGGTGCGCCGCCGTTCTTCGTCGGGCTCCGGGGGCCGGTGGCGGAGGCCCCGCCAACGGGCAGCGGTGGCAGCAACGCCTGGGCACTGGCCGGCGCGCGGACGGCGACCGGCGTGCCCGTGGTCGCGACGGATCCCCATCGGGCGCTCAGCGCTCCGTCCACGCGCTATCTAGTCCACTTGTCGGCGCCAGGCTGGAACGTCGCGGGCGCGACGGCGCCGTGGCTCCCTGGCGTCGCCATCGGCCACAACGACGCGGTCGCCTGGGGCATGACCGCGTCGGACATCGACACCGAAGACGTGTCGGTCGAGCGGCTCAATCCAGGCAACTCGCATCAGGTCGAGTGGCGAGGGGCCTGGACGAACACCACCGTTGTGCTGGACCGGATCTGGGTCAAGGGCCGGCGTCCGGTCACCTTCGAGCGCGAATACACGCCGCACGGCGTGGTGCTGGCCATCGACGGCGAGCGGCACCTCGCGTTCACCCTTCGTTGGAGCGGGCTCGAGCCTGGGGTGGGCGGCGAGTTGGCCGCGCTCGGGCTCGATCGCGCGACGTCCGTCGCCGACTTTCGCGCGGCTCTCGTCCGCTGGCAGTCTCCGCCCGTCGAGGTGGTCGTGGCCGATACGGCGGGCGCCGTCGCGGCGGACGTGGCTGCCCTTGTGCCCATGCGACGGGATGCCGACGGACGGCTGCCCACCGTGGGCTGGCGCGAGGCTGGACGATGGGAGGGGTGGCAGCCCCAGGCGACGTTGCCGCGCAGTGCCTTGCCGCGCAGTGCGGAGCCCGCGCCCGGCTATGTGGCATCAGCCAACGAGAGCGTGGCGCGACTAGGACGGCCTCGCGACGTGCTGGCGCGTGCGCACGGCCACGCGGTCGAGGATTCGTGGCGCCTGCAGCAGGACGTGCTCGCGTGGAACGCGGTGCGGTTGGTCCCACTCCTGGCGCGCGTGCACGCGCGCCGTCCGGACGTCGAATCCGCGCGGCAGGAGCTTCTGGCGTGGGACCGGCGCGTGTCGGCCGATTCGGCCGCGGCTGCGGTCTACGTGGTCTGGGAGCAGGAGGCGAAGCGGCGGCTGGCCGCCGGCCGTGCCCCGGCCGATCTGGCAGACGAACTCGCGGCGCGAGCGAGCCACCTGTTCGTCGTGTCGCTGACGCACCCATCGT
>JBEQUD010000254.1:0-3550 GCA_040349235.1 Acidobacteriota bacterium | reverse complement strand
CCCGGGTTCCGGGACGGCATCACGGCCAGGCTCTGCGGGACGCACCGTCAGATTGACTCGACTGAAGCCACCGTTGGTCTTGACGAGGAGGCCCTCATGACGCACAGGCGCCTTTTGCGCCACCGCTCTGTGCAGCGCGATCGTCAAATCGCGCCGCAGGCCCTCGCGCGCCATCGTCAGGATGTTCATCGCGGCCTCACCCGGCGCCAGTTCCAGGTAGTGACCGGTGCGGCCGTGCAGGTAAAGGGTGTCCCCCTGCGCGTTGACGAGGGCGCCGACTTGGCCCTGCTTCAGCAGCGTTTGTTCGGTCAGTTCACGCAGGTGGGCCGCCGTGCCGCCATGCACCTTGGCCGGGCGGGGAGCCGACCCTTTGGGTAGCGGCGGGAGAAAGTTCGTGCCCGACATGCGACTGGTGCCGAGGCCGAATTCCTTGCGGCGGTACACCTTGGACTTGCGATCGACCCCGGCAAACAGATCCCCGGCCTCGCCCACGGTCTCGGACGTGCCGAGGAACAGGATGCCGTTCGGGTTCAACGCGTAGTGGAACAACGAGATCAGCTTCTGCTGCAACTCCGGTCCCATGTAGATCAGGACGTTGCGGCAGCTGATCAAGTCGATCCTGGAGAAGGGCGGATCTTTGATGACGTCCTGTTCCGAGAAGACGGGCATGTCGCGGAGGGCCCTCTGGACACGGAAGGTGCCGTCAGTCGCATCCTCGACGAAGAAGCGGGCGAGCCGCTCCGCTGACACGTCCGCGGCGATGTTCGGCGGATACGCACCCCTTCGCGCCACGTCGATCGCCCGCTGGTCCACATCGGTGGCGAAGAACTGCATCTTGAACTGCTGCTTCAGCGTCTGGATTCGCTCCTGGAGGAGGATGGCGATCGAATAGGCCTCTTCCCCGGTCGAGCAGCCGACCGTCCAGACGCGGATCGTCGCACCCGCGGGCTTGTTGTCGAAGAGATGTGCGATGGCCTGTTCCTCGAGCGCCGCGAACGCGTCGGCGTCGCGGAAGAAACTCGTGACGCCGATCAGCAGGTCGCCAAAGAGCGCGTCCGCCTCGGCCGGCACGTCCTGCATGTAGCGCACGTAATCGACCAGGGCCTCGATCTGGTGGACGGCCATGCGCCGTTCGATGCGGCGGGCAACGGTGCTCTGCTTGTATTGTGAAAAATCGTGGCCGGTCCGGTCGCGGAGCAGGACGAGTATCTTCTTCAGCGCGCCTTCCGTGTGGTGAACGGCGGACGATGCCTGGACGGACGAAGCGCCGAAGTGATGCTCCGCGAAGGCGAGGAGCCGCTCGGGCATGTCGCCCGGCGGCAGGACGTAATCGACCAGGCCCGTGGCGATGACGCTCCGCGGCATCCCGTCGTATTCCGTCGAGTCGGGGGTTTGTGCCATGAGCAGGCCCCCTTCTCCCTTGACGGCCCGCGCGCCGAGCGTGCCGTCGCTTCCGGTGCCGGAGAGGACGATACAGATCGCCCGATCGTGCTGATCCTGGGCAAGGGACCGGAAGAAAAAGTCGATGGGCAGCCGTAGTCCCCGTGGTGCGGCCGGCTCCAGCAAGTGCAGCGCGCCGTTCAGAACCGCCATGTCTCGGTTCGGCGGGATGATGTACGCGCAGTTGGGTTGCACGCGCATCCCGTCCTCGACGTCGAACACCTTCATGCTGGTGTAACGCCTCACCAGCTCGGACAGGATGCTCTTGTGGTCCGGCGCCAGGTGCTGCACCAACACGAAGGCCATCCCGGGTGCGGCGTCCGCCGGCATCGCCGAGAAGAACGCTTCGAACGCGGCCAATCCGCCGGCCGACGCGCCGATCCCCACGATGGGAACCGCCGGTGCGTCAGGAACGCTCGCGTCAGGTGGCAGGCCGCCCTTCTTCGTGTCACCGCGTTTCCGCTTGCTCACATGACGCTCCTTGCGTGCCCGGACAGGTCCACCGCGAAAGGGTAACAGCAAGTGGACCAGGCCGTGCCTGGCAGCCGTGGTAGTCTCCCGTGTCGTTGGGAGGTGCTCCGATGCGCGGTACGTGTGTTCTGATGGCCCTGTTCGGGATCCTGCACGCCGGGCCTCTCTTGGCCCAGGGCGCGCGCGGCGAGCTGGCCGCCCCTGCCTGCGACGGCGACATCGCAAACGTGCGCCTGACCGAGATTTCCCCGACCGGCACGATGGCGGGGTACCTCAAGGCGCTCGATGCCCACCGCGCGTGGTACCGGGCGCACGGTTTCACCAACAACGAGATTTTCGCGACACGCGTGATGGTGCCCGAGCCTGGCACCAACACGCTGAAGTACTCGGACACGCAGGTGCTGGCCTTCCACATCAGGCCTCCGTACATGCCGGGCAGCACAGGACATGACGCCGCGTGGGATGCCTTCCACCAGCTCTACCGCGAGAACTCGATCATCAAGACCTCGTATAACATCTGCATGCCCAAAACCCGTTGATTGTGCGTGGTTTGGGGCACGCTGGCCACGCGTGGGTTCCCACCGGAAACGGTGGACCAACGTCCTGGATGGGAGTATAACGAGAAGAGGTGATGACTAGGCTTGACGGGACGAGACGGCGCCGTGCAGCGTGCCTGCTGGCGTTCGGCATGTACGCGGTGTTGCCGGGCGTGGCGCACGCCCAAACCCCGGCGGCGGCGCCTGCCACCGGCCCCTCGCCGTTGGTCGAGAAGCACTGCCTGACCTGCCATAACGACCGCACCAAAACCGCGGGGTTGTCGCTCCAGGGCCTCGCGTTGTCGGATGTCCCGGCCCGGGCGGATGTCTGGGAAAAGGTGTTGCGCAAGCTGCGCGCCGGCGAAATGCCGCCCGTTTCGGTACGCGTGCGCCCGGAGCCGGCGGATGTCTCCGCGTTTACCAGCTTTCTCGAAACCACGCTCGACGGGGCCGCGGTCGCGCATCCCAACCCCGGCCGCGCGCCCGTGCACCGCCTGAACCGGGCTGAATACAGCAATGCCGTCCGCGACTTGCTCGCGGTGGACGTCAAGCCGGGCAGCTGGCTGCCGGTGGACGATTCCGGCTACGGCTTCGACAACATCGCGGCCGTGCTCTCCACCTCGCCGACGCTCCTCGAGCGCTACATGGGGGCGGCGCGTCGGGTCGCGCGGCTGGCCGTCGGCGACGTCAAGACGCAGGCGGTGGACGAAATCATCGAAGCGAGGCGCGATCCGTTGAAGGGCAGTCGCAACGAGCAGTTGAGCGAGGACCTGCCGTTCGACTCGCGGTCGGGCATTGCCGCGGAGCACTACTTCCCGGTCGATGCGGAGTACGTCTTCAAGATCCATTTCGTCGGCGCGGATTTCTCGGGCAGCCGGCGCACGCTCGACGTGCGGCTGCCGGTGACGGCCGGCCTGCACGCGGTCGGCCTGACGTCGCCGCGCGAGAACGCCAAGCCCGAGCGCGAGACGCCGGGCGCGGGCGGCGGGGCCGCTGGCAGCGGTGTGCCCTATCCGCTCGACCTGCGCATCGACGGCGCGCGCGTGAAGCGGTTCGATGTGGTCGGCCCGTCGGCACCGGACATCAGCCGGCTCATCATTGGC
>JBEQUD010000228.1:0-6324 GCA_040349235.1 Acidobacteriota bacterium | reverse complement strand
CTCGCCATCCCGTTGATGGGCATCGCGCAACTCGCGGGGATGGTGGTCGTGCCACTCGCGGTCGTATCGACGTCGGCGGCCAGCGTGGCTGGCGCGCTGGCCCACGTCGGCGCCGCGGGCCTCGTCTGGTCGGCCGACCTCGTGCGCTTTATCCCACAGGCGACGTTCAGGGTGGCGCCGCCGGGCTGGACGAGCGTGGGGCTGTACTACGCTGGGCTGGTATGGGGATGGACCGGCCGGCCTGGCGCGCGGGTCGCGTGGCTGACGGCGGCGCTCGCGGGCGTCTGGATGGTCGCCGAGCCCTGGGCGTGGCGCGCGGCACAGGGCGACGGGCGCCTGCACGTCACGTTTCTCGATGTCGGCCAGGGCGACAGCGCGTTCGTGCGTTTCCCCCACGGGGCGACGATGCTAGTGGACGCGGGCGGCGTGGGCCGGTCCTCGAGCTTTGACATCGGCGACCGGGTCGTGGCCCCGGTCCTGCGCGATGCGGGCGTCCGTCGGCTCGACTACCTGGTCGTGTCACACGGCGACCCGGACCACATCGGCGGCGCGGCCGCGATTGTCCGCGAGTTCCGGCCACGCGAGGTCTGGGAGGGCATCCCCGTGCCGTCCTTCGGGCCGCTGGTCGCCTTGCGACAGGAGAGCCAGTCGGTGGGAGCGCGGTGGGCGAATGTGTACGACACAGACCATCTTCGTGTGGACGATGTCGAGATTACCGCGCGACATCCGAGGCGCGCCGAATGGGAACGACGGCGGGTGCGCAACGACGACTCGCTGGTGCTCGAGCTCGTCTGGCGCGACGTCTCACTGCTCTTCACGGGAGACATTGGTGCGCCGGTCGAGCGCACGCTGGCACCCGGGGGTACGGGCACCGGCCTACAAGTGCTGAAGGTTCCGCACCACGGCAGCCTGACGTCGAGCAGCAGGGAATTCCTGCAACATCTTGCTCCGGACGCGGCGATTGTCAGCGCGGGGCGGGCGAACCACTTCGGGCATCCGGCACCCGACGTCCTCTCGCGCTACGCGGAGATTGGCACCGCGATCTTTCGGACCGATCTCGATGGGGCGGTCGTGCTCGATACCGACGGACACACTCTCGATCTCCGGGCGTTCACCGGCCGCAACCTCGTCGTGCCTGGCGCGCAGGCGCACCACGACCACGGGCCGTAGCTGTCGGTCGAGTCGTCAGTGTTCGTCGGCCTTGGCGCGGGCCCACTCGGCTTCGAGTGCGTCCAGGCCGACCTCGCCCATGGCCGCGCCCGATGCCGCGACCGCCCGCTCCACGGCGCCGAACCGCCGGGTGAACTTGTCGTTGGCCTTCCTGAGCGCGGTCTCCGGCTCGATACCCAGTTTGCGGGCGAGATTGGCCATCGCAAACAGCAGGTCGCCCATTTCCTCTTCGGCGCGCCCCGGATCCGGCTGCGGTCCGTCTTCGACCACCTCGCGGAGCTCATCGACTTCTTCTCGGATCTTGGCCATCACGTCACTGGCGCGCGGCCAGTCGAACCCGACCGAGGCCGCTCGCGCGCCGAGCGTGTGCGCGCGCAGCAGCGCTGGCAATGCCGGCGCGACACCGCCAAGGAGCGACCGAGGCGCGGCGTGTCCGCCGCGCTCCTGTGCCTTGATCGCGTCCCAGCGAACCCGCACGTCGTCGGCGGTGTCCAGCGCGGGCTCGCCACGGTCGCGTGCGAAGACATGGGGATGGCGTCTCACTAGCTTGTCCGCGATCGCCCGCAAGGAGTCGGTGATGCTGAAGCGGCCGGCCTCGTATTCGAGCTGGGCCAGGAACACGGCCTGGAAGAGGAAGTCGCCCAGCTCTTCGCAGAGGTCCGCGTGGTTGCCGCGATCGATGGCGTCGAGCACCTCGTAGGTCTCTTCCAGGACGAACCGCGCCAGCGAGGCCGGGGTCTGTTCGCGGTCCCACGGGCAGCCGTCTGGCCCGCGCAGTGTTGCCATGATTTGCACGAGTCGGTCGAATGCCTCTCCAGCGCCATCTGCCATGGGTGCCTCGCGGCACGATAGAATGACAGGTGATGCCAGATCAAGCCGAGCCCCCGATTCTGGGCTTTACCGCCTTCGTGCTGTCGCTCGCGAGCACGGCCGCGATCCACTTTGGCGACCTTCCCGATCCGGCGACAGGACGCCCGGCGGGTCTCAACCTGACGGGCGCGGCGCAGATGATCGAGATACTGGCGCTGCTCGACACCAAGACGCGCGGCAACCTGACAGCCGAGGAACGACAGGTGCTCGAGCAGGTGCTCTACGAGCTGCGCGTGCGCTTCGTGCAGCTGTCCGATGGCGGGAAGCGGATTATTGAACCTTAAGGTGACCGTGCTCGGCAGCGGCACGTCGCACGGCGTGCCCTCGATCGGTTGCGACTGCGCGGTCTGTCGATCGGCCGACCCACGCGACCGGCGGCTCCGCCCGTCGATTGTCGTCGAGCTGCAGCCCGAGGGGCCGCAGCCCCCGTTGGCGTCCGCGGTGCGATCCATTCTCATCGACACCTCGACCGACCTGCGGACGCAGGCGTTGACGCACGATCTGCGGCGGGTGGACGCTATCCTGTTCACGCACAGCCACGCCGACCACGTGCTCGGCCTCGACGAAACACGGCGCTACAACGCGATGCAAGAGGCGCCCATCGGCTGCTACGGCGCGTCGGACACGTTGGCGGACATCCGCGGGATGTTCTCCTACATCTTCCGTCCGCCGCGGCAGCACGGCGGCGGCGTGCCGCAGCTGAAGTTGTTCGAGCTGGCCGGACCGTTCACCATGGGCGGCCTCGACATCGTGCCGGTCCCCCTGTGGCACGGGCGTCTGCCGATCCTCGGCTACCGCATGGGGGCGTTCGCCTATCTGACCGATTGCAGCCGCATCCCGGACGCGTCGTGGTCGCTGCTCGAGGGAGTGCGCGTGCTCGTCATTGGGGCGCTGCGTCACCGCCCGCACCCGACGCATTTCTCGGTGGCCGAGGCCCTCGAGGCCGTGGCGCGCATCGGGCCCACGCGTGCGTATTTCACGCATATCTGCCACGACCTGCCGCATGCGGAGACATGTGCCGCACTGCCCGACGGCGTGCAGTTGGCCTATGATGGCCTCGTGCTGGACGTCCGGGGCTGATCACATCACGCCGATGGATATCATCCATTTCCCAGACGATCCGCGGCCCGCACGCTGGGTCCATCCGGTTCTCGCCCTCGGCAACTTCGACGGCGTGCACCGCGGCCACCGGAAGATCCTCGAGCGCGTGCGGCGCGTGGCGAGCGAGCACGGGGCTTCGTCCGTCGTGATGACGTTCGACCCGCACCCGCCGAGAGTCGTCCGACCCGACAAAGCGCCCCCGCTGCTGATGACGACGGCGCAGCGCCTCGAGGCCCTCGCGGCCGCCGGCGTGGACGGCGCGGCGATCGTGCGTTTCACGCCCGAGTTGTCCCAATGGGATCCCGAGATGTTCGTCCGAACGGTGCTCGTGCAGTGGCTGCGCGTGGCCGAAGTCTGGGTTGGCGCGAACTTTCTCTTCGGTCGGGAGCGCAGCGGCAACTTTTCGCTCCTGCGCACGCTCGGCGCGCGCTATGGGTTCCGGACCGAGAAGATCGATCCGGTCCGCTACCGGGACTTCGTCGTCAGCAGCACGCGCATCCGACGCCTGCTGAGCGAAGGGCGGGTGGACGAATCGGCGGCGCTACTCGGGCACGAGTACAGCATCGATGCCATGGTGGTCAGGGGCGCGGGGCGCGGGGCCGGGCTCGGATTTCCGACGGCCAATCTCTGCACGGACAACGAGATGCTCCCGCCACACGGCGTCTACGCGACCACGGCGCGGATCTACGGGGTCGTGTATCCGTCGGTGACCAACATCGGCGTCCGCCCGACGTTCGAGGCCGGCGGGCTGCCGAGCATCGAAACCCACATCTTCAACTTCGACGGGGACCTGTACGGAACGACACTGCGTGTGGGTTTCGTGCGGCGACTCCGGGACGAACGGACCTTCGGAACGGTCGATCTGCTGAAGGCGCAGATCGCGGCCGACTGCCAACAGGCGCGCGCATTGTTCGCGCGACTTTCGCTGTAGAATCCCGCGTGCCCACCAGGCGTTTCCTGTTCGCGCTGAGCGTGACGAATACCCCCCCGTTCGACGAGATGCTGGCCGAGGTCGCCGCGTGCGTGCTCGGGCAGGCCGGCTACGGCCGCGAGGCGATCGCCGAGATGCTCGCGCTGCTTCGCGAAACCCTGGCGCGCGGCGCGGCCCAGGGCCTTGCCAGCTGCGAGGTGCGGTTCGCGGCGGCCGACGACGAGCTGAGCATCGCGGTGGTCCACGCGGGCGGGGAGGCGTGGCGGGTTGCGCGGCCCCTGCCGTAGCGGACTAAGATACACGGTTGCTCTTGCCATGACGATGCGTCTCTACAACACGCTCACGCGCCGGGAGGAAACCTTCACGCCTGTTCACGGGCGGTCGGTCCGGATGTACGCCTGCGGGCTGACGGTCTACGCGCGGGGCCACATCGGGAATTTTCGGACGTTCGTCTGCGTGGACGTGCTCCGCCGTGCGCTGAAGTACCTGCTGGACTACGAGGTCCGGCAGGTCGTCAACTTTACGGACGTCGATGACCGGACGATTCTCGGCGCGCACAAGGCCGGCATGGATCTCCGTGCGTACACGGACCAGTACATCGCCGCGTTCAGGGAAGACTCGAGGGCGCTCGGGCTCGAGGCCGTCGAGGAGACTCCACGGGCAACCGACCCCGAAAACCTCGCGGCAATGGGGAACCTCGTCCGTGCGCTCACCGCGGGCGGACACACCTACGTCAGCGACGGCTCGGTGTACTTCAAGATCTCGACGATGCCGGCCTACGGCCGGCTGGCGCATCTCGATCCCGGCGGGATGAAGGACGGCGCGCGAGTGGACTCGGACAACTACGCGAAAGACGACGCGCGCGACTTCGTGCTCTGGAAAGCGGCCAAGGCGGGCGAGCCGAGTTGGGACGTCGTCGATCCGCCTGGTCGGCCGGGCTGGCACCTCGAGTGCTCGGCGATGGCGCTGCGGCTGCTCGGCGAACCGCCCATCGATATCCACGCCGGCGGCATCGACCTCATCTTCCCGCATCACGAGAACGAGATTGCGCAGAGCGAGTGTGCAACGGGCAAGCCCTTCTCCCGGTTCTGGATGCACGTCGAGTATTTGCTCGTGAACGACGAGAAGATGTCCAAGTCGCTCGGGAACACGTATACCGTTCCCGACGTCGTGGCGAAGGGCTACCGGGCGTCCGCCGTTCGCTATTTGCTGCTGTCCGCCCACTACCGCAAACAGTTGAACTTCACGTGGGAGAGCCTCGGCCAAGCGGAGGCGGCTCTGGGCCGATTGACGGATTTTCAGGCCCGGCTCGAGGTCGTCACGGCGGATGGCAGCCACCCGGCGGTCCTGGCGCGGATCGAAGAGGGACGCGCGGCCTTTGCCGCCGCGATGTGCGACGACCTGAACACGTCGGCGGCGCTCGCGGCCATGTTCGACCTGCTGCGCGCCCTGAATGCGGCCATCGATGCCGGCGAACTGGGCCGGCAGGACGTGGCCGCGGCCCGCGACGCCTTCGACCAGTTCGACCGCGTGCTGGGCGTGATGAGCCTCCGGCGTGCCGAGGACGAGCGGCCCCCCGTGCCCGTGGAGGAAATCGACCGGCTGATCGAGGAGCGGCATGCGGCCCGCCGTCGTCGGGATTTCGGCGAGGCCGATCGCATCCGGGATGGTCTCCTCGGGCGCGGGATCCTGCTCGAAGACAACGCCGGGGGCACGCGTTGGAAGCGCAAGTAGCACCCCGGCGGCAGCCCCTTTGCTGCGGTGGCGGCGCATGTCACACGCACGGATTTTCGTGGGTAAAACAGGCGAGGATTTGGCCGCGGCCGAACTCGAGCGACGGGGGTACGTCATTCTTGCCAGACGGGAGCGGTGCCGGAGTGGCGAACTCGACATCGTGGCGCGGGACGGGCCGACCCTAGTGTTCGTCGAGGTCAAGACGCGTACGGGGGCCGCCTTCGGCGGTCCGGCTGAAGCGGTCACCGCCCACAAGCGCCAGCGCATCGGGCGGTTGGCGCGCGAGTGGGTGCTCCGGCGCGGCCTTACGAACCAGCCCTGCCGGTTCGACGTCGTCTCGGTCCGGATCGAGCGTGGCGGAAACGCCGGCCTTGAAGTGTTCCCGAACGCGTTCCATGCCTGAGCTCCGACGCGACCCGGTCAGCGGCCGCTGGGTCATCATCGCGGCCGAGCGGGGCCGACGGCCGGACGAATTCGCGCGCGATCGGCCTGCCATCGCGCGCGAGGAAGTCTGTCCC
>JBEQUD010000220.1:0-3280 GCA_040349235.1 Acidobacteriota bacterium | reverse complement strand
AAGTGTGAGCCGACCTGCACCGGGCGATCCCCGCGGTTCGACACTTCGATCGTCGCGGTGGGGCGCCCGGCATTCAGCTCGATGGCATCGGCGCGGAGGAAGTATTCGCCAGGGATCATGTCAGCGGATCGGATGATGGACGGTCACGAGCTTCGTGCCGTCGGGGAAGGTGCCCTCGACCTGGATTTCGTCAATCATGGCGGGCACGCCGTCCATGACGTCCCCCGTCTCGAGAATCGTCGCGCCGAGCGCCATGATCTCGGCGACGGACTTGCCGTCGCGAATCCACTCGAGGATTTCCGAGGTGATGAGCGCGACGGCTTCCGGGTGGTTCAGGCGCAGCCCGCGGGCGCGGCGCTTGCGCGCGAGCTCCCCGGCGCTGAAGATCAGCAGCTTATCGACTTCTCGCGGTGTCAGGTGCATCGAAGGGCTCGGGGCTCAGGCCTAGGCGTCGATCATATTCGATGATGATGTGCCGTCGGCACTGTCAAATTTGTCGGACACCTGTGCGGCGTAGAATGTCCCGATGTCCTCACGCTGGCCGCTTGTCCCGCCGACGGGGCTGACGGTTCTCGCCGCCGTCATCGCCTCGACCTTGACCCTTGGCTGCAGTACCGGCGAAGAGCCCCCCGCCACACCGGCGGAGGCGGCGGCATTTCTCGACACGGTCAACCGGACGATGACCGAGCTCGGAGTCGCCAATCAGCAGGCCGGCTGGGTAGCCGTGAACTTCATCACCCCCGACACCCAGGCAATCAGCGCGCGTGCGTCACGGCAGTACGTGGACGCGGTCGCCCGCTTCGCGAAGGACGCCACCCGATTCGACGGCGTGGAGTTGCCGCCCGACCAACGTCGGCAGCTGACACTTCTCAGCACGTCGCTCGTGATGGCCGCGCCCGCCGACCCGCAGGGGGCGGAAGAGGTGACGACCATCGCGGCCCGGCTCGAGGCGGCCTACGGCCAGGGCAAGTGGTGCCCGGATCCGTCCAAGGCCGACAGCTGCCTCAACATCGACGCGGCCGCGAGGGTGCTCGCGACCGCACGCGACCCCGAACGCCTCCGGCAGACGTGGGAAGGCTGGCAGACGATTGCCGCGCCCATGCGGAAGGACTACACGCGGTTCGTCACGCTGGCGAACCAGGGGGCGCGCGAACTGGGGTTCGCCGACACGGGCGCGATGTGGCGCAGCAAGTACGACATGCCCCCGGAAGAGTTCACCAAGGAGGTGGATCGGCTGTGGGGCCAGGTGCGACCGCTCTACCTGAAGCTCCACGCCTACGTGCGGTTCAAGCTGCGCGAGAAGTACGGCGACGTCGTGCCGGTGACCGGCCCCATTCCGGCCTACCTGCTCGGCAATCTGTGGGCACAGGACTGGGGCCACATCTACTCCCTCGTGGCGCCACCGCACGGGGATGCCGGCACCGCGGTCGCCGACGCGCTCAAGCGGCATAAGCTGACGCCGGTGGAGCTCGTGCGCTTCGGCGAGGGCTTCTACACGTCGCTCGGGTTCAACCCCCTGCCCGCCACGTTCTGGCAGCGGTCCCTCTTCGTACGCCCGCGCGACCGGGACGTCGTCTGCCACGCGAGCGCGTGGGACGTGGACCTCGACACGGACCTGCGCATCAAGATGTGCATCGAGGGCACCGACGAGGACTTCTCGACCATCCACCACGAGCTCGGCCACAGCTTCTACCAGCGCGCCTATCGGACGCAGCCCGTCCTCTTCCGCGACAGCGCGCACGACGGCTTCCACGAGGCCGTCGGCGACACCATCGCGCTCTCGGTGACGCCGGACTATCTGGTGAAGATCGGCCTGCTCGACAAATCGCCTGACGCGGCCGGTGACATCGGGCTCCTCCTGGCCCGCGCGCTCGACAAGGTCGCGTTCCTGCCCTTCGGGCTCCTCGTGGACCAATGGCGCTGGCGGGTGTTCGCCGGCGAGATCCGCCCCGAGGAGTACAACAAAGCCTGGTGGGATCTCCGCCTGAAGTACCAGGGCGTGGCCCCACCCTCACCCCGGGGCGAGGAATGGTTCGACGCGGGCGCCAAGTACCACGTGCCCGGCAACACGCCGTACACCCGCTATTTCCTCGCGGACATCCTCGAGTTCCAGTTCCACCGCGCCCTCGCCCGGACGGCCGGCTGCACGCTGCCCCTCCACCGCTGCTCGATCTTCGCGAGCAACGAGGCCGGGAAGCACCTGGCCGCGATGCTCGCCCTTGGCCAGTCGCGCCCGTGGCCCGACGCACTCGAAACGTTGACCGGCACACGCCAGATGGACGCCACGGCGATGCGGGACTACTTCGCTCCGCTGTCGGTCTGGCTCGACGAACAGCTCCTCGGCAAGCCCGTCGGGTGGTAGCCAGTGCATGCCCTACGCTGCCGACCGTTCTGGGCCGCGCTCGCCGTGACGGCGGTACTCGCCACCGCACTGGCGGCCGCGCCAGGCCCTGTCGTGGCCGCCGCAGAGACGGACCTCGACGCCTTCATGCGCCAGGTGCTCGCCAAGCGTGACGACAACTGGACCAAGCTCCAGCAGTACGTGCTCGACGAGCGCGAACAGGTGCAGCTGACGGGGCCGAGCCGTCGGCCGATGTGGGGCGACCGTCGGGACTACATGTGGTATCTGCGTGACGGGTTCTTCGTCCGGAGCCCCGTCATGGTCAACGGCATCGCCGTCGGCGACGCCGAGCGGCGCCAGTACGAAGCCGAGTACCTCCGGCGCGCGCAGCAGGCGGACCCCGCGGCGGCGGTGGGGCCGGGCCCGGCCAGTGCGTCGGGTGACGAGCAGGCGCTCGTCCGCCAGGTCCGCCAACCGGGCTTCGTCTCGTCGGCGTACTTTCTGCGCTTCCGCTTCGAACAGGGGTCGTATGCGCTCGTGGGGCACGAGCCCCTGGCGGGCGTGGACACGCTGCGGATCGAGTACTACCCGACGCGGTTGTTCGCGCGCCCCCAGCGGTGGACCGAACACCAGCCGTCCGCGTCCAGACGGGCGCAAGCTGACGAACGCGAACGCATGATGAACAAGCAGTCGCTGGTCCCGCTGTGGATTGAGCCGGCGACGCACCAGATCCTCAAGTACTCGTTCCACAACATCTCGACGGAGTTCCTGCCCGTGTCCTGGCTGCTGCACGTCAACGACGCCGCGGCCACCATGACCATGGCCGAGGCGTTCCCGGGGGTGTGGCTGCCGGCGCAGGTCGCCGTCTCCGTGAACCTGACCATTGCCATCGGCCAGTTCGATCTGCGCTACGACGTCCTCTACCACGATTATCGACAG
>JBEQUD010000217.1:0-2548 GCA_040349235.1 Acidobacteriota bacterium | reverse complement strand
GACGGCCGTCGCCGAACACGAGCATCTTCGCGCCGACCCGCTGGGGCGTCGAGCCACGCGTGGCCACGATTGTGACGAGCGCCGCCGGCTCGCCGCGCTCGAGGGCGTCGGCGACCGCCGCGAAGACCTCCTGGTTCACCGGACGATTATACGAGGCGCGGCCAGAGCTGCGGCCAGAACCCATCGCCTGGAATGAGGCCGGCCTTCGGCGCCGCCCCGATTGCGACGAGGCTACCGGTGCGCGTCGCAGACCTCAGTCGGGACGGTGCCCGGGAGGAACGACTCGTGCACCACGCGGGGACACGACGGCGAGGCGAGCTTGCCGGTGTCCGCGTCGACGTCGGCGAACTCGAGCCCCGGTGGCACCTCGAACGCGACCGCCGGGCGGCCCGCGAGCGCGCGCTTCATGAACTCCGTCCAGATGGGCAGCGCCGCCTGCGCGCCCGTCAACCCGACCGACTGGTTGTCGTCGAAGCCGACCCAGACGACCGTCAGGAGGTCCGGCGTGAAGCCCGCGAACCACGCGTCGCGCAGGTCGTTCGTCGTGCCCGTCTTGCCAGCCGCGTCCAGCGTGAACCCGGCCGCCCGCGCGCCGGCCGCGGTGCCTTCGTTGAGGACGCTGCGCATCATGTCGAGCACCTGATAGGTCGTCGCGGGCCGCGCGGCGGTGCGGGCGGGGCCGACGGGCGGCGCGCCGATGTCCAGCCCGCCGCGCACGATCTTCAGGAGCGGCTTCAAGGGACGCACGACGCCGAGGTTGGGGAAGAGCGTATACGCGGTGGCCATCTCGTACGGCGTCGCTTCGAATACTCCCAGGGCGATCGAGGGATAGGGCTTCGGGGCCCCGCCGACGCCAAGCTTCTTCCACTGGGCGGCGATGTTGTCGTAGCCGGCCATCTGCGCGACGCGAATGGTGGCGAGGTTGCGGGAGTGGGCGAGCGCGTGCCGGAACGTGATGGGTCCGTCGTAGGTCCTCTCGAAGTTCTCCGGGGTCCAGACCTGGTCCTCGAAGGTGAAGGTCTCCGGATCGTCGCTCACGATCGTGGCCGGTGTGACGTCGGTCCGCCCGGCGGCCGCGGCCTGTTCGAACGCCGTCAGGTAGACGAACGGCTTGAACACCGAGCCCGGCTGCCGGCGCGACACGACCGCGCGGTTGTACTGGGACTGGTTGTAGGACCTCCCGCCGACGAACGCCAGAATCTCGCCGGTCTTGGGATCCACCGCGATGAGCGCGGCCTCGGCCCGCCCTTTGCGCTTGCGCCGCGAGAGCAGCCGATCGACCTCGGTCAGTCCTGTGCGGACCGCATCCTGCGCGAGGCGCTGGAGGTGCAGGTCGAGGGTTGTGTAGACATCGACGGATTCGGTCGTCGTCGTGGTCAGTCCCGGCAGCCGTTCGTCGAGGGTCTGGTTCACGAAGTCCACGAAATACGGCGCTTCGGCCTCGAGCGCGCGCTGGACGACGGCGAGAGGCTCGCGTGCGGCTTTCATGGCCGCGTCGGGCGTGACGTAGCCCGCATCCGCCATGGCCTGGAGGACGACATTGCGTCGCTCCTTGCACCGGACGGGGTTGTTGAAGGGGGAAAGCGCGGACGGCGACTGGATGATGCCGGCGATGGTCGCCGCTTCGGTCAGCGAGACGTTGCTCACATCCTTGCCGAAGAAGAGCCGCGAGGCTTCGGCCACGCCGAAGATGGCGAACGAGCCGCGCTGCCCGAGCGGGACGTCGTTGAGATACATCTCGAGGATCTCGTCCTTCGAGGCCCGGGACGTCAGGACCACGGAGAGCGCGATTTCCGTCAGCTTCCGCCGCGGCGAGCGCTCGCGCGCGGCCTGGAGCGTCATGCCTTGGAACTTGGCCAGGAAGACGTTGCGCACCAGTTGCTGGGTGATGGTGCTGCCGCCGGCCAGAATCGCGCGCCGTCCGGTGGCGTACGAGAACAGGGCGCCTCCCATGCCGATAGGATCGATCCCGGGGTGCTCGTAGAAGCGATGGTCTTCGATGGCGAGGACCGCCTGCGTCATCCGCATGGGAATGGCGGACAGCGCCACCGGCCGGCGTTTCTCCCGCTCGCCGCTCGAGAGCGCGGTCAGGACCGGCGCATCGAGCGTGATCCGGTCGCGTTCGTGCGCCCCCACCTGGACGCTGAGGACACGATCGGCGGGGCGCGCGGGGGCAGGCGGGCGTCCTTTGGCCTTCGTGGGGACCGGGCGCGCGAAGACGATCCGCACGGCGTCGTGGCTGGTGTCCGTCTCGCGCGGCAGGATGACGACGGCGCCGTTCCCAACGGCGAATTCCCCAGGCTTCTCCGCGGTCGTTCGCTGGGCGTACCCGAGGTCGTTGAGGCGATCGATGAGCTGGTGGTCGGTCAAGGCTTGCCCGCGGCGCAGTTCGAGCGGGCGCGCGAAGACGCGGGGAAATACGGTTGCGCGCTCGCCGTGCAGCCGCGCGTCGATGAGACGCGAGAACTGGACGTAGTAGTAGACCGTGGCGCCGAGCAGCAGCGTCGCCACGGCCGCCAGCGCCAGCGCCGTGAGGCGCACCGAGCGA
>JBEQUD010000206.1:0-10184 GCA_040349235.1 Acidobacteriota bacterium | reverse complement strand
CGGCCAGACTGACCGGCCTGCTGGTGGAACAGATGCAGCCCAGGTCCGTCCTGGACATCGGCTGTGGTGTCGGCCACTGGCTGGACGCGTTCCGCGCGCACGGCGTCGCGGATGTCGCCGGCGTCGAGGATCCGGCGTTCCTGGCGGCAACCGACGCTGCGCTTCGCCCGGGCGCGGAACCTCGCGATCTCGCGCAGTTCTCCCCCGTTCGCCGCGTGGATCTGTGCCTGTGTCTCGGCGTCGTGCACCGCGTGCCGCAGGCGACAGCCGAGGCTGTGGTGGCGGCGTGTACCCGGGCCAGCGACACGGTCGTGTTCTCCGCGCCGGCGCCGGGAATCGGATTGCCGGGCTACATCAACGAGCGCCCCTGGGTGGTGTGGCATCGCCTGTTCCTGTCGCACGGGTTCACCTTGTGCGACGAACTGCGGCCGCTGGTCGAAGAACGCTGGGGACGTTACCCGTCACCCTACGATTTGCTCGTCGTGTACCGGCGCGCGGCGACAACACCGGTCGCAGCCCCGTCCGACCCGGTTGGGGCGGCCCTGCTCGCCGCCTGGCAGCGCATCGACGAGCAAGTGCTTCAAGGGTTCTGGTTCGCGCGGGCCCTCGCCGCGGTGCCTCCGGTGGTGGCGAAGCCCCTGCCGCGGCTGCGCTACGTCCGGTTCGAGATAGCCCCGGAGCGGATGGACGCTGGGCCCCAGCCTGGCACGCGCACCTTTCGGTTCCGCGCGTTGGCAACGAGCGTCGCCCTCGCGGCTGACGGTGTCGATGCGCCCATGGTGGCCGAGGACGCGGCGCCGCTGTCCCTCGCCGACGGTGGGGATTGGAGCCGGCCTGGCCAGTTCTCGGTCGATGCGCAGGCGATTGTGTTCTCCTCCCGTGACGGAAGCGACCCACGCCACAACGGCCGCACCTACACGGTGCGCCTGCCGGCGCACGTCGCGTGGCTCGAGCACCAGCCGGGCGCCACGGTGCTGGAGCGCGAACTGTGAGCCAGGGCCTGACCGCCGACGACATCCGACCGCGGATTACGTCGATGGCCGTGGAGGTGACCACCGCGTGCTCGCTGAAATGCGTGGGCTGCGCGCGCACGATTGGGCATGCCGCTGGTGTCTGGCACGACCGGCACATGAGCGCCGCGCTCTTCGCGCGCATCTGCCCGAACCTCCCACGGTTGAGGCTGGTGATGTTGCACGGCATCGGCGAGCCGACACTCAATCCGGAATACCCGCGCATCGTCGAGTGCGCGGCGCGGAGCGGCCGCTTCGACGTGGTCTCCGCGAACACCCACGCCCTGTCGCGCTCGATCGCCTACTACCGGGGTCTCGTGGATGCGGGCATGTCGCATCTGGCCATCTCGGTGGACTCGCTCACACAGGAGATCGCCGACCGCACGCGCACTGGCACCGACGTGCGGCGGCTCCGCGCGCAGCTCGAGGGGATTGCCGCCCTCCCGGTCGCCGTCACGATCACGGTCGTCGCCAGCCGCATCAACCGTACGGACATCGTGCAGACACTCGACACCCTCGATGGGCTCGGACGCTTTCTCGTCCACGTGCAACCCTTCCTCGACCTTGGACATCCCGAAGGGTGCCTGACACCCGACGACACGCGCGCACTCCATCACCTCGTCACCCAAGGGGCCGATACTCGCTGGGCGAACCTCACGATTCAATCGTCGCTGGTCTTCGGCGGCGCATCGGAGGGGACGCTGTGCGACGCACCGTGGGCCAGCCCGGCGGTCACCGTGGACGGGTTCCTCACGCCGTGCTGTGTCATGTGGGACCCGGCCACGCTGGGATTCGTCAACGTGGCGGAGATGTCTGTGGAGGCGGCCTTCGCGCGTCCCTCGGTCCAGGCCTTCCTCGAGGCCTACGTGCAGCGCGCGCCGGGTTTCTGTCGCGCGTGCCACATGAACAGCCGGCCCGTGCAGGACGCCTTCGTGCCCCTATTGCGCCACCCCTCAAGGCGCGAGATCCCGGTCGCCAGCTAGCCTCGAACGCCGCCGGCTAGTGCTGGCTGTCCCCACCGTCACACGCACGATTCGGCGCGCGGTCGTACAGGGCGAGCCATCGGGCGGTCATCGTGTCGGCTGTAAAGAGCCGGTAGGCGCGGGTGCGTACGACACTGGCCCTCGTCTGGGCCGTCTGGGGACAGGAGAGACGGTCGAGGAGGCGGGCCGCCGCCGCATCGACGTCACCCACGGGAAACACGTCGTTGGCGCTGTCGAGCACATCGACCGACCCTGCCACGTCGCTCGAGATGGCGGGCGTGCCGAGGAACGCGGCCTCGAGGAGGACGTTCGGAAATCCCTCGCTGGCCGATGTCAGGACGAAGACGTCGAGCCCGGCAATGATTCGGCGCGAATCCGCACGTCGGCCCATGAATGTGATGATGTCGCTGACGCCCAGCTCGTCCGCCAGTGCCTTCAGCGATGCCCCGCACTCGCCGTCGCCGACGACGACCGCCCGCAGGTCGGGGCGGGTGGCTCGCGCCTCTGCGACGGCCCTGACGAAGATCGATTGCGCCTTCTCCGGTGCGAGACGTCCCACGGTGCCGACGACCGTCGCATCCGCAGCCAGCCCGAGTTCTGTCCGCAGCCAGGCCCGGGCGCCGACTGCGGCCGGCACGATGCGGGAAGGATTCAGCCCATTCGGCACAACCGGCATGTCACGACGGGTGCACGCCCACCACTGATGGTCGGCGACGAGCGGCGTGGCATTGACCGTCAGCGTGTCGGGAACGCGGGCCGCCAGCACGTCCGCAAGCCGGTACCACCACTTCGTGTTCCAGGCACGCTTCCACAGACTGAGGTTGCGCACGCCGGAGATGATGTAGGGCGTGCCGGCCAGACGCGCACCCGCCGCGCCGACGAAGTTCGCGTAGAACAGCCAGGTATGCACGATGTCGTATCGCTCGCGGCGGCAACGGGCCGCAATCTCCAGGATGGAGGCCGAGAGCAGCGGCCACGCCTCGAGGTAGTCGATCGTCACGTCCCTGCGCCCGAACCGTTGCACGGAGAACTCCTCGTCCCCGCGCCCGAGCACCAGAATCTCGACGTCGTACTGGTCCGCCGGCGTCCGGTCCACGAGTTCGGCGAGCTGCAGCTGGGCGCCTCCAACGCCGAGGCTCGTGATGATGTGCAGCACACGGCGCCGCGGCGGTATCGCGTGGCTGCGAGGCGGCCACGTCCGATGCCAGCGCCCCTTTACAGCGGCTATCGTGAGCAGCGCCAACATCAGCGGAACATCGTGCCCGCGCGCCACACCGAGGAGGGATTCCCACGCGACAAAGCGTGCGAAGGCCGTTCCGCGGAACGACCGCGTGGCGACCCCGACCGGCAGCAGCACGACCGCCCGGGTCCCCAGCGCGAGCACGAAGCGGTACACGTTCGCGTGGCTGGCGAAATCGTCCGTCATCTGTGGCACGGCCACGGCGTCGAACTGCGCTCGCCGTAGCCGCGCAAGCAAGTGGAACGGCGCGTGAAGCAGGCCGAATCGGCGACTCCCGTACGCAATCACATCGTCCGCGCCCGCGGTGCGTGTTTCGGGGTGGACATTGGTCGGCGCGAGTGCCGTCAGATGGGCCTCGGGGTACATGCCTCGCAGGCGGGCGATCGCACTGGCGAATTGGGGCGTGCGGCAGGCGCGCAGGACCAGAATGCGAGGCCGCGACGGCAACTGGATGGCCGGCTCGTCGCCGGATGCCGGGAGGCGGCGGTCGAGTACGGGCATCATGGCCATGTCGGAAAGCCGACGGCGGTATCGGTCGGCCAACACACGCGCCCGACTGCCCGCCTGACTGGCGGTGCCGTGTTCTGAGGGCAAGCACAATCCATCGGCGTTCGTGCCTGGTAGAGCAAGGCGAGTGCCAGCCGGGTCTCGGCTACAGTTGGACCCATAGGTGGAACAAAGCTTGCTCCGCTCGAGGTCATGCCCAACACCTCCGTCATTCCCGTGAACTACCGCGAACCGGACGCGCGGCCCGAGGCCATCGCTCGAGACGTGGACTATGCCGTGCAAGTGGGCCTGTCGTACGCGCACTGGATCGCGGACGCGCTCGGGACACCCGAACGCACCTTGGCAGCGGTGCGGGGCCTGGACGTGTTCGAGTTGGGACCCGGCCCGTCGCTCGGCCCCGCGGCGCTGCTGGCCTGTGGCGGCGCCCGCGTCACGGTGTGCGACCGGTTTGCGGCGCGCTGGGACGACCGCTACCACCCTGCCGTCTTCGAAGCCCTGCTGGCGCGCGTGGAGCAGCTGCTGCCGGGGTCGGGCACACCGATCATCCGCCTCCTCGACGCGCGAGCCTTCGTACCGGATGTCATCGATGTTCGCGAGTGCCCGGCGGAGGATCTCGATCGCCTTCCGGGCGGCCACGCGGACGTCGTGATCTCGAACGCCGTGCTCGAGCACGTGATGGATGTGCCCCGCGCGTTTGCCGGGCTGGCGCACGTGGGTCGTCCAGGCAGCGTCGGCATCCACCAGGTAGACTTCCGCGACCATCGCGACTTCTCGAAGCCTCTCGAGTACCTGACCCTGTCGGCGGCCACCTTCGGGGACATGTTCGCCGAGCAGATGGGCGAATGCGGGAATCGCTGGCGGCCGCGTCCCATGGCCGCGGCCTTCGAGGCCGCTGGCTTCACCGTCCGCGCGCTTCACCCGAACATGTGGGCCGAGGCCGACTATGTCTCGGGTATCAAGCCCCGCCTGCATCCCGACGTCGCACCGATCGCGGACATTGATTTGTCCGTCATCAGCGCACAGTTCGTGGTCGATCGACGTCCGCGCGCATGACGTCCGACCGCGTCGTGGTCATCGGCGATCCCCACTCGGTGTTCGTGCAGGCACCAGTTCGCTACTGGCGGGGGATGGGCGTGGATGCGGTCATCCTCACCGCGCGCTGGAATGGTCCATCGACCGTCGGAGATGGTCTCCCGGTGTTCGCCGCGGAGATACTGGCTTCCGTGGACACCAGGCGCGCCGCGGACAGCCTGGTGCCGTTTCTCAGTGTTGTCAACGCCAACAGCCTCGCGCAGGATCCCGACCGGGTCAGCAGGGCGCTCCACACCTGGGGGCACACGGCGTCGCCTCCGACCGTGACGGCCCCCGTGTATGACGCACTCCTCATCGCCGCCGCTGTTGATGTCCTGGCTCCGGTGTGCGTCTTTGGCCACGAGGCGTTCGCGTATGGACTTGCGACGAGCCTGTGCCGCGTGCCGCGACGTACGCTGTTCGCCTGGGGCGCGGACGTCCTGCACTATGCGGCCATGTCCGACGTCGCCCACGCCCTGGTCCACCAGGCGCTGCATAGCGTCAGGTTTGTCTTGACCAACTCCGCGAGCATGGAAGACGCGCTGCACGAGCGGTTCGACCTGCCCCGCGACCACATCGCGCTCATCTCCTACGGCGTGGACCGCGAACGATTTCAGCCGGCCGTCGGCGAGTCTCGCGCGCGCATGCGCGCTGCGTACGGCATCGCGCCTTTGGCGCACGTGGTCATGAACATCCGCCGCTTCCGTCCGCATTGGGGGAGCACGGTGGCTTGGCGCGCGATGCTGGCGGCGGCGTGCCGACGTCCCGACGTGCACCTCGTCCTGCTGGGCGGATCGGGGAGCGAGGCGGATGTCGCGGTCGCGCTCGAAGAGGCACAGGCACACGGGGTGTCTGGACGCGTGACCGCGATGGGTGGCGACGTCCCACTGGACACCGTGGCCGAGTTGATGGCGGTGGCAGACGTCTCCCTGTCCATGGTGGACTCGCTCGAGCCCGTCTCGTGGAGCGTGCTGCAGGCCGCCGCGTGCGGACACACGGTCCTTGTGGGAGAGCAGCCGAGCTACCGCGCCGAATGCGCGCGCGGTTTGGCGATTCACCTCACCGACCCGCACGACGCCGAAGGCGCGACCGACGCCGTCCTGGCGTGTCTTGACGATGCCGACCTGCGCGCGCGCACGTCCGCGGCAAACGGCGACTACCTCGCCGCGTACCACGACCAGCACGACCAGATGACCCGCCTCCTCCGCATCGTCGCCGGACGTGAGACCGCGGAGCGACTTCTGCACGCCGGGTCACAGAGGGGTGCGCCAGCCGCACGCGAGGCCGCCGCCGCGCGGTAGTCCGTCGAGCATCGAGGAGACCCATGGCCCATCTGCCGTCCGTTTACGACCTGACCCTCGACGCGCTGTCCGCGTGGGACTTCTCGCGGCCGCTGTTCGTGCAGGCGAGCCCCGCGGCGCAGTTCACCGAGCTCGTTGACGCGTTCCACGAGCGCCTGCAGCTGCCGGCGCACCGCACGACCCTCTTGACCAACGCCGCTTACGCGACTCCTTCTGGGTGGCCGGGCGGCCACCTGCGCAACCCGGAGGCGCGGTTGTCGGCCGCCACCGCCCGGCACGTCCGGGCGGGGGGCAACGGGCCTTTCTCGGTCGTGGTTGCGACGACCAAGGCCTATAACCTGGCCATGCGCTTCCATTCGAATGTCGCCTGCTTCTGCCATGCGCTCGAGCCTGTCCCCACGCTGCTCGTGACGGAGGTGGGGCAGTTCGCGGCCGCGCGCGAATTCTTCGCGATTGCCAATCATTCCGTCGGCACGGCCTCGTTCGTTGCGAACATGCTCGTCGGGGATGCGGAAGCCGACGCCCTCTTCGAGGCGGCACGGAACCGGCCGGCCGGCCACGTGGTGGAACTTGGACGCTTCAGCGGCGGCACGGCCGTGCTCCTGGCACTCGCGGCACGCGCCGGCGGCCAGCCCGGCGTCGTCTCCATCGACGTCAACCGGCTGCCCGCTGCGGAGTACTTCTGCCAGATCAACGGCGTGGGGGGCGACGTCCAGCTGATTGACGGGGACAGCCAGGCCGTGGCGGCGCGCTGGCCCGAACTGCAGACGGCGCCGGGCATCTCGCTGCTGTTCGTGGATGCCGACCACTCGTACGAGGCGGTCGCGCGGGACATCGCCGCCTGGGCGCCCCACGTCGTGGACGGCGGCACCATCGCCATGCACGATGCCTCGACGTCGGACTGCGGGGTGGCCAAGGCGGTCTACCGGCACATGGTCGGCGGCGAGGGCTTCGTCAACTTCCGGCAGGTCGGCTCGACCGTCCTCTGCGAGCGACGACGCGGGCATCGTCAGCCATCCGCGTTGGCCTCGGCCTTGCGATAGAACTCCGCAGGTCGGACAGGGGACCGCCGGGTATCTCGGCGCGTCTCCTTTTCCACCGGTTTACACCCTGTCGCGTGCCGATGCCCCGGTCGAGGGCCGGCGGGCCGACACGTGCGTCGGCGACGCGACAGCGGCGCCCCCAGGAGACGTGGCCATGTGTGGAATCTGCGGGATGGTCGGACGGCCCGAACGCGGCGCCCTTGGGCGCATGGCGGCGGCCATGGTCCATCGCGGCCCCGATGACGACGGCTTCTATCTCGACGAGGTGGCCGGCCTCGGCTTCCGCCGGTTGTCCATCATCGACGTCGCGGGCGGGCATCAGCCGCTCGTCAACGAAGACACCTCGCTCCAGCTGGTCTTCAACGGCGAGATCTACAACCACCAGGAGCTCCGGACGCGACTCGAGGGTGCCGGCCACCGCTTCCGCACGCACTCTGACGGCGAAGTCATCCTTCATCTCTACGAAGAGAAGGGCGCGTCGCTCGTTGACGACCTCAACGGCATCTTTGCCTTCGCCCTCTGGAACCGCAAGGATGACGAGCTCGTCCTCGCGCGCGACCATCACGGGGTCAAGCCGCTCTACTACAGCATCCAGGGCGGCGAACTGCTGTTTGCCTCCGAACTGAAAGCCCTGCTCGCGAGCGGGCGCGTATCGCGCGAGGTGGACGCCGAGGCGGTCGCCCAATATCTCGTCTATCAAGCCGTGCCGCCGCCCCTTTCCATCCTGCGTGACGTGCAGCAGCTGCCGCCGGGCCGTGTGCTGGTACGCAAGGGGCGCGACACCCGTGTCCATACATACTGGACGCCCCCGGCGGAAGTGGACCATCCCGTGACCTCGGTCGAGGAGGCCTGCGAGATTGCCCTGGGCGGGCTGCGCACGGCGGTCAAGCGGCAGATGATGTCCGAGCGGCCGCTCGGCGTGTTCCTGTCGGGAGGGGTCGACTCGAGCGCTCTCGTGGCCTTGGCCTCGGAGTTCGTCACCCATCCGCTCAAGACATTTTCCGTCGGGTTCGTCGGGCCCGACGAAGAGGTGCTCACCGAGTGGCCCTGGGCGCGGATCGTCGCCGAGCGCTACGGCACGGACCACCAGGAGTTCGTGCTCACCGAGGCGATGTTCCACGACGCGATGCCGCACACCTTCGCGGCGATGGACCAGCCAACCTCGGACGCGATCAATTCCTACTGGGTGTCGTATGCCGCCGCGCAGCACGTCACCGTCGCCCTGTCGGGGACGGGCGGCGACGAACTGCTGCTCGGCTACGCGCGTGACGCGCAACTGCTCGCCCAGCACGAACAGGGCCGCGCGCTCGGCGCGCTGCCGACCGACTACGTGCGCCGATTCGCCCACGCGCTCGGCCGAATCCCGCAGGCCAACCTGTGGCCATCGGTGCGGGCGCAGGCCGAGGCCGTTCGGGCCTACGCCCTGCTCGACGAGCAGTTCCTCTCGCCGCCTGGCATGGGCATCTACACGCCCCTGCAGCGCGACCAGACGCTGTCACGCGCCGTCCTCGGTTCGCTCGGTCAAGCGAAGTCGGCCGCGGACTTCGTGCTGGCTGACGCGCCGGCGGACCTGGCGCGGGCGGGCGACTGGCTGCTGCGGCTCGAGCAGCGCGCCTACCTGTCGTACGTGCTGCTGCGCGATATCGACGCGATGTCGATGGCGCATTCGCTCGAGGTGCGCGTGCCGTTTCTCGACCCGACCTACGGCGCGGCGCTGGCGCGGATTCCGTGGCAGATGAAGTTCCGCGACGGGGTCGGCAAGTGGGTGCTGAAGCAGGCGCTCCGGCCGCTGCTCCCCGACGAGATCCTCTTCCGCCAGAAGATGGGATTCGGGCTGCCGTATCCGGTCTGGATGCGCCGGTCGCTCGAGCCGATGGTGCGGGATCTGCTCAGCCCCGCGCGTGTGGCACGCCGCGGCGTCTTCGACCCGGCCGCGACCGAGACGCTCGTCAGACGCTTCTACGGCGGCGACGAAAGCGTGTGGCGGCGATTGTGGACGCTGTTCGTCTTCGAAGGATGGGCCAGCGAAGTCCTCGATGCGGGCGCGGAGGTGTGGAATGCGCATGCCGCCTGAACGCATCCTCCTCTTCCGGTCCGGCCGGCACCTGCGCGCCGCGATGGACGCGCTTGGCGCCGACGCGCCGGGCTGCGCGATCACGGTGGTGGCCACCCCGGCGGCGGTCCCGGTCCTCGAGCAGATTGGGATCGATGCCGACCACCGGATCATCTACGACCGCACGCCGTTCTTTCGCCCGTGGCCGTTCATCACGAGTGCGGCCGGCGTGCGCGCGCTCGCCGGGCGCTTCGACCGGGTGTGCGTGTTGTGGAACGACCCGGACGGATCCGGCCAGGCCAATGTGGACCACACGGCGCTTCTGGTCTCGCCGCGCGGATTCACGGCCATCACGGCCGATGGCCGGCTCATCCCGCACCGCACGGGACCGCTGCTCGCGCGCGAGCTGGTGCGCGCCGGCGCGTCGCTCGGCGTGGCCGCGGTCCTCGGCCTGTGCCTGTTCCTGCCGGCGCGCCTCCTTCGGCTGGTTCGTCCCTGATGCGTGTGCTGCACGTCGTCGAGTCGCTCGCGGCCGGCGGCATCGAAACGACGTTTCTGAACATGCTGCGCGCCTGGCGGCGCGCGCCCGCGTGGGCGACGCACGACGTCCTCGCGTTCGGTGGCGGCGCGCTCGAGGACGACTACCGCCAGACGGCCCACACGCTGACGATCACGTCCGCGCAGGCCGAGCTCGAACGCGCGGTCCTCCAGCCCTACGACGTGCTGTATTTCCTGTTTGAACGCTGCGCCTACCGGCTGCTGCCGCACGCGGTGGCGCATGGCACCGCGGCCGTGGTGTACGGCAAGGGCTACGACATGGGCGGCATGTTTCGGCTGAATGACGGCCTCGCATGGCAGCCCGACGAATCGCTGTTGTGGGGCGCCGATGGGGCCACGTTCACGACGGCGGACCTTGCCGCCGGCTACGTCGGACCCGCGGGGCGTACGACCGTGCTGGGGAAAGCGGCCGACGTCG
>JBEQUD010000112.1:0-4175 GCA_040349235.1 Acidobacteriota bacterium | reverse complement strand
CCGCGCTCGTGGCCGAACCGGTCCACGCCGCCGAGCATGCGGACGCCTTCCTGGCCCGAACGCAGCGCGCGTTCCCAGTGGTCCGCGCTCGAGCTGAACGTGCCCAGGTTCTTGGAGAGCTGGCGCGTCGCCAGGTTTCCCATCTGGTGGCACGCGGTGCACTTCAGGAGGTTGACCCACTCGGCCTGCGTCTTGATGACGGGCGGCCCCTTTCGGGCAACGGCGCCCTCGGTCTCGAAGTTCGGCTTGGCGCCAGGGTCGAACCCGCCGGGGCCAGCCCCGCTGTCGGTCCCGACGGCGGCGCTCGGCGCGACGTTGATCGGAAACGCCTCCTTGGGCGGCACCTGCATCAAGGAGTACCAGTAGTTGGCCGGGTAGATTTGCGCGGCGGCGACCGCGTTGGGGGCCACGACGCCTGTCAGCGCCAGCGACTTGCCGGGCGTGGCGCGCACGTGGGGCGAATCGACCAGACCGTACCCGCGGACCCAGACGTCGTACGTGGCCGCCGGCAGGTCGGGAATGACGTAGCGGCCGCGATCGTCGGTCACGACGATCTTGCGGTATTTGGTCCCGAGCTCGGTCGTCTCGGCGATCACCCAGACGCCCGCCTCAGGGCCCGCGGTGCTCGTGACGACGCCGCCGCTATCGTCGGCGTCGATCGCCACGTGCCCGGCATCGGCCTGCCCGCCCGGGACGCCCAACGGCCGCGCGCGCACGAGCGCCATGGCGCCCACGAAGATCGCGGCCCCCGTGAGCAGCGCCAACCGAGTAGTCACCGTCTTCCCCATGTGACGAACCTCCACCTCATCTAAGTCGAACCCGCACCGGCCAGCCGCCCGTCGCCGCAGGCAGCCCCACCGGAGCTTCAGGATTTTACCGGACTGTCGCCCAGACGTCCGCCCCCCTCGTGTGGGCGCGGCCTGCCAGGCCGGGCACATTGTAGTTCGCACCAGGGTTGTTCGCACGCGGGGCTTCTGGGTGTCGAAGCGCATCGGCTAAGCTGGGGGGGAGGGCCCCAGCCTTGCCTACCCCCAGCAACGAACTGCTCAAACGGGATGTCCACATGCTCGGCGACAAGCTGGGCGAGGCCATCACGGCGCTTGCCGGCGCGCCTGCCCTGGCACTCGTCGAAGACATCCGCAAGCGGGCCCGCAGCCGGCGCGCCGGGGAACCCGGCGCCGAGCAGGCGCTGGCCCAGGCCGTGGCGGCCCTGGACGAGCGAGAGATTCAGACGGTGGTCAAGGCCTTCACTGTCTTCTTCGACCTGTCGAACCTGGCCGAGGACCGGCACCGGATCCGGGTCCTCCGCGAGCGCGAGCGGACCGAGCGTATCATCGGCGAGTCCATCGGGGCGGCCATCGCCACCCTGCGCGAGGCCGGGTTCACGCCCGTCCGCCTGCAGGAGGCCCTCGACCGTCTCTCGATCGACCTCGTCTTCACGGCGCACCCGAGCGAGGCGAAGCGGCGCGCCATCCGCGCCAAGCTCCGCCGCATGCGCCGGTGCATCGAAGAACTCGACCGGGCCGACCTGATTCCGCGGGAGCGGCGCGACCTCGAAACCCGGCTGCGGACCGAGCTCACGGTGCTGTGGCAAAGCGAGTTCCTGCGGCCGGCCCGCCCGACCGTCGCCGACGAGGTCGATCGGTGCCTGTCCATCGTGTCGCGGGTCTGGGACGTGGTGCCGCACATCTACGATGCGCTGCGCCGCGCGCTCGAGTCCACGTATCCGGGCAGTGCGTTCACTGTTCCGCCCTTTCTCCGTTTCGGGTCGTGGGTCGGGGGCGACCGGGACGGCCATCCAGACGTGACGGCGGACATCACGGCCAGAACGCTGCTCGTCCTCCGCAAGGCCGCAGTGGGCCTGCACGTGGCCGAGTGCAAGCGGATGTCCGACTTCCTCAGCCTGTCCACGCGCGAAGCCGCCGTCCTGCCAGCGCTCGAGGCGCGGCTTGCAGAGGCCGCCCGGCGCTGGCCGCCACTAACGGCGCGGCTGGCATCCGGCTCGCCGCTCGAGGCGTACCGGCGCTTCCTCGCCATGGTCGAGTGGCGGCTCTCGGCCTCGCTCGAGCCAGGCGCCGATGGCGGCTACGCAGACGGGCACGAGCTGGCATCGGACCTGGGCCTGGTGCTCCAGAGCCTCCGCCAGCACCCCGCCGACGCGGATGTCGCGGGCGAAGTCGAGCACTGGCTCGATCGCGCCCGCGTCTTCGGCCTCCACCTGGCCAGCCTCGACATCCGTCAGGATTCGCGCCGGCATGCCGAGGTCCTGACGGAACTGTTCGCCAGCCTGGGGATGGCGGACAACTTCGACGCGCTCGGCGAAGACGAGAAGATGGCGCTCCTCTCCGGCAACCTCCCGGCGGCGGGCGCGATTCGCGAGGCGACGCTCTCGGCCAACACCCGCGAGACGCTGGCGCTGTTCCGCCTTCTGCAGCGGACGCTGGCCACGTCGGGCGCGGCGGCCATCGGGGGCCACGTGATCAGCCTGACGCGCACGGCGAGCGACGTCCTCGCGGTGCTGTGGCTGTGGCGATGGGCGCAGGCGGAGGCGGCGGCGGGGGGCCGTCCCGAATCGACGACGGCTCTGCCCATCATGCCGCTCTTCGAGAAGATCGACGACCTCGCGCGCGCGCCGGAGACGCTGCGGGCGCTGCTGCGGCAGCCCGCCTACGCGGCCTACCTGGCCACACAGGGCGGCCGGCAGATTGTCATGGTCGGGTATTCCGACAGCACCAAGGACGGCGGCTACCTCTCCGCGTGCTGGGGGCTGTACCGCGCGCAGGCGGACCTGCACGCCGTCGCGCGCGAACACCACGTCGCGCTCACCTTCTTCCATGGACGCGGCGGCTCGCTCGGCCGCGGCGGTGGGCCGGCGGCGCGCGGCATCTTCTCCCTGCCGCCCGAGTCCATCGACGGCAGCCTGCGGTTGACCGAGCAGGGCGAAGTGCTCGCTGAGCGCTACGACGACCCGCAGATTGCCTACCGCCACCTCGAGCAGGTCACGTGGGCAACGCTGCTGGCGAGCGCGACGCCCGGGGCCGCGCCGCGGGCGTCCTGGGTTGCGCTGCTCGATCGCCTGGCCGCGCGCTCGTACACGTGCTACCGCGAGTTGGTGGACCGGCCGGGGTTCCTCGAGTTCTTCGCCAGCGCCACGCCGATTGACGAAATCGAGGACCTCCCCATCGGGTCGCGGCCGTCGCGGCGGCGCGGCCAGCGCACGTTGTCGGACCTCCGCGCCATTCCCTGGGTCTTCTCCTGGACGCAGAACCGCAGCATGATCCCGGCGTGGTACGGCCTCGGCACGGCGCTCGCCGAGCTGCGGCGCGAGTCGCCAGGCCAGTGGACCGAGCTCGTCGAGATGTACCGGACGTGGGCGTTCTTCGAGGCGACGGTGGACAATGCGGCGCTGGCCCTCGCCAAGGGCGACATGTTCATCGCGCAGCGCTACGCGGACCTCTGCGAGGCCGGGAGCGTGCGCGAGGAATTCTGGAGCCTCGTGGCCGGCGAACGGGACCGGACCCGGCGCGCCATCCTCGACATCACGGGCGAAACGGAGCTTCTGGCCGGCACGCCGTGGTTCCAGGCCTCCATCGAGGCCCGGAACCCGTACATCGACCCGCTGAATCTCATCCAGATCGAGCTCCTCCGCCGGCGCCGGGGCCTCGCACCCGACGCGTCGGACGCCGAGCGCGAGCAACTGCGGCACCTGCTCCGGTTGACCCTGCAGGGGGTCGCGGCCGGGATGCGGACCACCGGTTAGGATCGACGGCCACGCCTAAATAAATCCCCCGCCGTCGTCGTAAACCAACCGAAGAGGTCGGTCACGCGTATAATGCTCGCCGCACGCCTCGCCCGGCGGGCCGGGCACTCCCTCGTTGTATTGCCCTCGTTGTATTGACGTAAAGGCCGAGGAACCACAAGAAGATGCGATTGGTCACGCGCGTAGTCGTCGTCATGGGCCTGCTCGCCGCGGGCGCCCGGTTCGCCCCCGCGCAAACGCCGCCTCCACCCCAGGGGCCGCCCCGCACGCCGCCGCTGTTGATGACGACGACCGCGTTCGACGACGGCGGTGTCATCCCCAACAAGTACACGGGCGCCGCCACCGGCACACCCGTGTCGCCGGAGCTGAAGTGGTCGCAGGTGCCCCCCGGGACCCAGAGCTTCGTCCTGTTCCT
>JBEQUD010000186.1:0-6033 GCA_040349235.1 Acidobacteriota bacterium | reverse complement strand
GACGGCGAACCGCATCCGGTCGTTCTCGACGATGAGCTGGGCGATGCCGCCGCCTTCGGCAAAGTGATCGGCGTCGCTGACGGTCAGCACCGGCTGGGTCCGCAGGGCAGCGAGGGCGCCGGAGGCATGCTTCAGCTCACCGGTGCTGACGTACAGCAGGTGGCAGGCGGCCAACGCGCCGTCGGGTTTCACGATCTGCACGGTGAGCTCATGGGTGTCGATCGAGCGCCCTTTGATGGTCTGCTCGAGCGCGTCCGCGACATTGGCGTCCCCGACGACGCAGAGGGCGAGGCGCTTGCCGCTTGGAAGGACGTCATCGGGCCACTCGGCGAACTTCGCGAAGTTGTAGAGAAAGGCCGCCTTCAGGGCGCCCACATCGGCCGCCTGCAGGCCGCTCGGCGTGATGGACACCATGAACACCGCCAGGGTGGCGACACCACCGAGTCGACCGGCCCGTCGGCGGATGTCCCTGAACATCTAGAACTGCCACGTAACGTGCACGCTGCCGCTCCGAGGGACGCGCGTCTGCGCGAGACTGTTCTGGACCGCCTCGAGGTGGTCCGCCTGGAGCAGGTTCTGCCCCGAGACCATGACGCTCAGGCCGCGCCCGAACGTCATGCGCCCGTTGAGATCGGCCCGCGTGAACGCGGGAATCGCCAGGTCGGCGATGTCGCCGACGTGGAACAGGGCGCCGCCGGCCTCGACGTGCCTGCCGAGGGGAGACCAGACCCGGACCTGCCACTGGTCGGTGGGGCTGTTGTCGGTGAAGTTCGGATTGGCCGTGTCGAGGCTGCCCGCGTCGATCGAGCGGGAAATCCCGAGGTGCGAGTACGAGGCCTCGACCGACACCTGTGCCGCGGGACGAATGCGGCCGAGGATTTCGACGCCGTTCGATTCCGCGTTCATGCTGTTCGAGAACGCCTGCCGGACGACGAGATGGGGCGTCGGCGACGTGACCAGGACGACCCCGAGCGGATGCAGGGCGGGCAGGCGGTCGTAGTGCCCATTGAAGGCGACGGCGTCAACCGAGACGCGCGGCCCGACGCTCACACGATAGCCGACTTCGACGTTGTTGAGGGCTTCGGTCGGGTAGTCGGGGTTCCCTGAGATGGCCAGGGACATGGGCAGGCCGCTCGGCGACGGCGGCAGCGGGGCGGCGATCTGCAGATTGGTGTCGTAGGGGGCCGGGGTGCGCAGGGCGTGCGAGGCGGCGGCCCAGATGCGCTGGTCCGCGCGCCCCAGATCCCACATGACACGCGCGGTGGGCTGCGCGTCCCAACCCGAGCCGGAGTCGCGTTCGAACTTCGAGCCGACCGTGACCTTGACGTGTGCGACGACGGCGATCTCGTCCTGGGCGAAGAGGTTCGTGATGTCGCCGGTCGAATCGGCCGGCACGACGCTCAGCTGACCGCTCGGCACGTTGTGCTGGGCCGCGTAGCGGTATCCGCCGCCGACGACGGTGTCGTGGCGGTTGCCGAACCGGCGGTTGTACTGGACGTCCATGTCCGCGATCGTCTCGTTGTTGCGGTCGTCCGGCCCGGCGCCCGACGGCCCGGTGACGTTGTGGTTGACGAAGGACTGCACCTTCAAGGTGCCGTGGTCGGTGGTCCGTATCCAGCGGCCCAGGACGGCCTGGTGCCAGGCGGCGCCGGCGGCGTTGGTCGCGGCGATGGCGGCCGTGCCCGTCCGGCCGCTCACCAGATCGTTCGTGTCGGAGTCGATGAGGGTGCCTTCGACGAGGAAGGCGTCCTTCCCCTTGGACCAGTCGAGGCGAAGCCCTGTCGCGCTGTTGGTCCAACTGTCACCGGCCGAGCCGGCGCCGGTGCTGAGGACCGTCGCCTCGTGCTTCGACCACTGCGTGAAGACGCGGTACGCCGCGCTGCCGAACGTTCCCCCGTAGCGTACCGCGCCCTGCGACCCGTCGAAGGTGCCGGTGCCGGCGCGCACGAGGAGACCCTGCGTCTTGTCGGCCGACTTCGTGATGATGTTGATGACGCCGTTGACGGCGTCCGCACCCCACACGGCGCCGCCGGGGCCGCGGATGACCTCGATCCGCTCGATGTCGTCGAGCATCATCTCCTGCGAGTTCCAGAAGACGCCGGTGAACGCGCGATTGTAGATCGAGCGGCCGTCCACGAGCACCAGCACTTTGTTGGCGTAGCGGGAGTTGAAGCCGCGGCTCGAGACCGCCCACTCACTCGATCCGATCTGGCTCACTTGCATGCCCGGCACGAGGCGGAAGAGCTCCGGCAGGAGCCGGATGCCCGACCGACGGATGTCGTCCTGGGTGATGACATACGCGGCGCCTGGGGTGTCCTCGACGCGCTGCTCGCGGCGCGACGCCGAGGTGATCTGGATGTTGAGGAGGTCTTCGAGGGAGGCAATCGCGAGGTCGGACTGCCCGGACGTCCGTTGCGCGCGGGCGGAGGCCGGCGCCGCCACCAGTGCGGCTATCAACAGCAGGCGGGCGGCAGTGGATGACATGCCTGGGCTTTCGGCGGAGCGGCCGGCACGTCTGGCCGGTCGCCCCGATACCTGTAGTGTCGGCGTGGGTACTGCCGAGCAAGAGCCCGCACCGTCGATTTGTTTACTGCGCATCGAATACCCCCTGAACGGTCTTGGCGAGTGTCGTCCGGTCGAACGGCTTCTGCAGAAAGGGCGCGCTCTTGTCGAGCCGGCCATCCTCGCGCAGGCCTTGCTCGTCGTGGCCGGACATGAAGACGACTCGGAGGCCGCCCGCCGCGCGCTTCATCCGCCGCGCGAGCTCGCGCCCGCCGAGGTCCGGCAGCGCCACGTCGGTGAGCAGCAGATCCACGGGCGCCTCGGCCAGATTGAAGCGCAGCAGCGCCTCGTTGGGTCGGGCCGCGCCGACGGCGGCATAGCCCAGCCGTTGCAGCATGCGGCATGTGAGCAGGCGGAGGCTCTCGTTGTCCTCGACGACCAGGATGGACCGGAGACGGTTTTCCATGCTGATCCGCTAAGCGAGAAGAGGGCCAGCCCCGCGCGTCAGGGGCATCGCTCGGCGTAAATCGCGCCTGGACAATGCGTTGGCGATAGTCATGTTGGCCGATGCCCAGGCGGACATGGACGAAAACTCTGGTATCTGTGCCAGACTTCTGGCCGATACACCATGGTGGGGATTCCATGAAGCACACGCTACTCGTCATCGACGACGACGACGCCAGTCGGCGGCTCATCGAACGCATCTTCGGCGCGGAGGGGTTTCATGTGCTGCTCGCCCCCGACGGCCCGGCGGGCTTTGCGTGCGCGACGACCGCCCACCCGGACGTCGTCCTCCTCGATTTGCATCTGCCGGGCCCAGATGGCATGGACGTCCTCGAACGGCTGAGGGCCGCGATCCCGGACGTGCCGGTGTTGATGCTCACCGGCTCGCAGGACATCAAGCACGCCGTGCGCGCGACCAAGCTGGGCGCGTTCGACTACTTGACCAAACCAGTGGACCGGGCCGAGATCGTGCTCGCCGTGCGCCGTGCGCTCGAGACGCGCATGCTGCGGCAGCAGGTCCACGAACTGCGCACGCGCGTGGATCGGAGCGCCGGCGACAGCCTCGCCCGTCAGCTGGGGACGAGCGCCCACGTCGCCAGGGTCGCGGAGCAGGTCGCCCTCGTCGCGGGGTCGAACTTCACGGTGCTCGTCCTCGGCGAGACCGGCACGGGGAAGGAGCTCGTCGCACAAGCGATCCACCGGGACAGCGAGCGGCGACAGCGGGCCTTCGTCGCGCTCGATTGCGGCGCCATCCCGGAGGCGCTGCTCGAATCAGAACTGTTCGGCCACGAGAAGGGCGCGTTCACAGGCGCCGACCGCCGGAGGGCCGGACGGTTCCGCCTCGCGGACGGCGGCACGTGCTTCCTCGACGAAGTCGGAAATCTGCCCCTCAACCTGCAGGCCAAGCTGCTTCGCGTGCTCGAGTCGGGGCAACTGCAACCGGTCGGTGCGGAGCGCACGAGCCCGATGGACGTGCGCTTTGTCGCGGCCACGAACAACGACCTGCAGCAGCGTGCTGGTGACGGGCTGTTCCGCGCCGATCTGTATTTCCGCCTCGCGCAGTACGCGATCCACCTCCCGCCGCTGCGGGATCGCCCCGAGGACATCGACTTCCTCGCGCAGCGTTTCGTCGGCGAGGCGAGCATCGACCTGCGCCGGCCGATTCAGGCAATCACGCCGGATGCCCTGGATGTGCTGCGCGCGCACCGATGGCCCGGCAACGTCCGCGAGCTACGCAACGTGGTGCGCCAGGCGGTCCTGCAGGCTGATGGGCTCGTCATCCGCGCCGACGCGCTCCGCGCCCTGCTGCGCATCGGGGACGCGTCGGGGCCATTGGCGACGGGCACGCCCCATGAGGCGCGTTCCCTCCGCGCCATCGCCGCACAGGCAGGGGAGGCGGCCGAACGCCGTGCCATCGCGGACGCCCTGCAGACGGCGGCGGGCAACAAGAGCCGGGCCGCGAAGGCCCTGCGGACGGACTTCAAGACCCTTCACGTCAAGATGAAGCACCTCGGCCTGCGTGCGGGGGACTTCAAGCGCTGAGGCCGGAGGTATTCCCTGCCCGGGTGCGCTTTTAGGGCTGCGTGCCGATATACAAAGGGATATATTGACGACCTGGAGAGACACGCAGCATGGATGAAGCCGCAATCGACTGGCGTCTCACGTCCTCGCCCAAGCAGAACACGGTCCTCATCGTGGACGATCTCGAAGGGAATGCGCGGCTGCTGGAGGCGATTCTGCGCAGCGACGGGCATCGCTGCATCGCGGCCAGCAACGGGCAGGAGGCCCTGGCGCTCGTCGATCGCGATCATCCCGACGTCATCCTGATGGACGTGATGATGCCGCATCTCGACGGCCTCCAGGCCTGCCGCCAGCTCAAGAGCGATCCGGCCACGCGCCTGATTCCTGTCGTGCTCCTCACGGCGCTCCAGGACAGCGACAGCCGCATCCGCGGTCTCGAGGCCGGCGCCGACGATTTCATCTCCAAGCCCTTCAACGGCGCCGAGCTGAGGGCACGCGTGCGGTCGCTGATGCGCATCAAGTGCTACACGGACGACCTCGACTCCGCCGAGGCGGTCATCATGAGCCTCGCGCTCACGATCGAGGCGCGCGATCGCACGACCGAGGGGCACTGCCAGCGCCTCGCCGCGTACGCCGCGGCGATGGGCGAGGCCATGGGGCTGGCCGCCGACGAGGTCGGCGCCCTGCACCGCGGCGGCTACCTGCACGACGTCGGCAAGGTGGGGATTCCGGATGCCGTGCTCCTCAAGCCCGGCAAGCTGACCCCGGTAGAGTTCGAGGTCCTCAAGCAGCACACGGTGATTGGGGATCGGCTATGCGGCGAGCTCCGCTCGCTGCACCGCGTGCGGCCCATCGTGCGGTCGCACCACGAACGTCTCGACGGGAGCGGCTATCCGGACGGGCTGCGCGGCGACGAAGTCCCGTTGCTCGCCCAGATCATCAGCGTCGTCGATGTGTTCGACGCGCTCACGACCGAGCGGCCGTACAAGGCCGCCTGGTCGCGCGGGCAGGCCATCGAGGAACTGCACAACGACGTCCGGCGGGGGTGGCGCGCGCGTGGCATCACGGACGTGTTCGTCTCGCTCGTCGCCAACGATCGCCTGCCCGTGCTCGCGGGGACAGAGGCCCGGGCCCTGACGCGTGGGTCGGCGGCATGATCCGCCGGCGATGACCACGACCCTCACGCGCCCACTCCTCCGGCCGCGGGCCGCGGGCCGCGCCTGCGATGGAACCCCATGAGCGAACGTAACTCGCTGCACGAGTGCAAGAACCAGATCGGCATCATTCTCGGGTTCGTCGAGCTCCTGCTCGACGAGCAGGGCATGCCGGATAGTCGTCGCGCCGATCTGCTCGAGATCCAACGGGCGGCCCAGCGCCTGGTGACCCTGTTGCCGTCGCTGACCACGTCGCCGCCCCCCGCGTTGCCGACCGCCTGATATGGACGAGCAGATTCTCATCGTTGACGACGAAGCCCCGATTCTTTCGATCATGCAGCGTGCGCTCGGG
>JBEQUD010000161.1:0-4646 GCA_040349235.1 Acidobacteriota bacterium | reverse complement strand
CCCGGCCGGCCCGTGGTAGACCGCGTACAGGCCCGCGATGTTCGCGAGCAGGGCCTGGGCTGTGCAGATGTTCGACGTGGCCTTCTCGCGCCGGATGTGCTGTTCGCGTGTCTGCAGCGACATGCGATAGGCCGTGTTCCCGTGCGCGTCCACCGACACACCGATGATGCGCCCCGGCGCCTGACGGACATGGCGTTCGAGCGTGGCGAAGAAGGCCGCGTGCGGCCCCCCGTAGCCGAGCGGGACGCCGAAGCGCTGCGAGTTGCCGTACACGACGTCCGCCCCGAGTTCGCCCGGCGGCGTCAGCAGCGTCAGGCTGAGCAGATCGGTGCCGACCGCGACCAGGACACCGGCCGCCTTGGCTGCGGCAATGAAGGCGCGGAGGTCGTGCACCCGCCCAGCTTCGTCGGGGGTCTGCACGAGGGCCCCGAAGATCCGGGGGCTGGCGGTCACGTCCGCGAGATCCCCCGTGACCAGCTCGATCCCGAGCGGCTCCGCGCGCGCCTCGAGCACATCGAGCACCTGCGGGAAGCACGCGCCGCCGACGAAGAACTGCGGACGTCCACCCGCGGCGTCGATCCGCCGGGTCTGGACGCGGTACAGCATCGTCATGGCCTCGGCCGCCGCCGTCGCCTCGTCGAGCAGCGACGCGTTGGCAACTTCCATGGCTGTCAGGTCGCGCACCACCGTCTGAAAATTGAGCAGCGCTTCCAATCGGCCCTGCGCGATTTCCGCCTGATACGGCGTGTACGGCGTGTACCATCCGGGGTTCTCGAGCACGTTCCGTACGATGACGCTCGGTGTCACGCAGTCCGCATACCCGAGACCGATATAGGACTTGAAGACCTGGTTGCGGCCTGCAATCTGCCGCAGCTCGTCGAGGAAGGCGTGCTCGCTGAGGCCCGCCGGAATGGCAAGGGGCGCGGCAAGCCGGATCTGCACCGGGATCACTTCGTCCATCAGCGCGTCAATCGATTGGGCGCCGATGGCCCGGAGCATCACATCGCGCTCCGCCGGGCGGGGGCCGATGTGGCGGGAAGAAAACGCTTCGAGATCTCGCATCGTCTGGGGCTCAGGTCTCACGGACTCGGAAGTCACGGGCGCGGGGTTGAAGGAGTTGAAGGAGCTGACGCCCGGGCGGTCGATCAGGCCGGCGTGACAAGGCCGGCGTACTTGGCCGCGTCGAGCAGGGTGGCGGCTTCGGCCGGGCTCGTCAGTTTCAGCACGATCATCCAGCTGCCGTGGGGATTCGTGTTCACGACCTCGGGCTTCTCCTTGAGCGCCGTATTGACCTCGACCACTTCCCCCGAGACGGGGGCATACAACTCGGAGACCGCCTTGACCGATTCGATCGTGCCGAACGACTGGCCCTGCTTGAACGTGGCGCCCACCTCGGGCAATTCGACATAGACCACGTCGCCGAGCTGCTGCTGGGCATACTCGGTAATGCCGATCCTGCCGCGGTCGCCGGCCACATCGATCCACTCGTGATCCGCTGTGTACTTGAGGTTGTCGGGATACGCCATCGATGACTCCTACAGGGCTCGGGCCCCGCTACTGTTGTCGCTTGTAGAACGGCATCGGCACGACGCGCGCCCGCGCGTGCCGGCCACGAATCTCGACCTGGAACTCGGCCCCAGGCACGGCGGCGGCCGCGGGCAGATACGCCATCCCGATGGCTTTCTTGAGGTACGGCGTCTGCGTACCGCTCGTGACCTGGCCCACCTTCACGCCGCCGATGTAGACATCGTGACCATGCCGGGCAATCCCCGCGTCCACCATCTCGAAGCCCACGATCTTGCGCGTGACGCCCGCCGCCTTCTGCCCGCGCAGGGCGGACGCGCCCACGAAGTCGCCTTTCGACCAGCCGACAATCCATCCGAGGTCGGCCTCGAGGGCTGTCGTCGAGTCGTCGATGTCGTTGCCGTGCAGCCGCATGCCCGCTTCGAGGCGGAGCGTGTCCCGCGCGCCGAGTCCACAAGGAATGACCCCGGCGTCGGCCCCCGCCGTCAGGATCGCCTGCCACACGCGATCTGCCGACTGCGGCGGCACGAACACTTCGAAGCCATCCTCGCCGGTGTAGCCGGTACGAGACACCGTGGCCCGCACGCTTGCGACTTCGCCATGCGCGAACCAGTAGTAGCGCATGGCCGCGAGATCGATGCCGGTCAGCGACTGCAGGACGGAGAGCGCCGCCGGGCCCTGCAGGGCCAGGAGCGCGTAGCGTGAGCTGGCGTCAACCGCCACCGCATCGCCAACCGGCGCGATGTGCTCGGCGATCCAGGCATAGTCGGCCGCGATGTTGCCGGCGTTGACGACGAGCAGAAAGTGCGCCGAGGCCAGGCGGTAGACCAGGAGATCGTCCACGAACGTGCCCGCCGGCGTCAGCAGTCCCGAATACTGCGCCTGCCCGACCTGGAGCTTCGACGCATCGTTCGACGAAATCCGCTGGACGGCAGCCAGGGCGTCCTTGCCGGCGATTTCGATCTCGCCCATGTGGCTGACATCGAACAGGCCAGCCCGGGTGCGGACGGCCAGATGCTCCGCAGTGATCCCCGTGTATTCCACGGGCATGTCCCAGCCGCCGAATGGCACCATCCGGGCACCGGAACTGCGATGGCGGCTATTGAGTGGCGTCTTCTTGAGCGAAACGGGGATGGCCTGTTGCATGGGGGCGGCTGGCGTGGACTCGGGACCCGCAACGGTACTATGCGGCTTCGAAGGCGGTCAAGAACGCCGCGGGCCGGAAGCACTCTGCTCCCGGCCCGGAACGCGTGCGATATTCCCCAACGACGAACGACCCTCTATGGACGCGCGCCCCTCCTATGGTGCAGGAGGCCGCCGATCCGGGTTCCGGCCAACGTGGTGACCGCGGTGAGACCGGCCGAGACGACGAGCACGATCGGCCAGATGGTGCCTGGCCCCGTCGCGACCAGGCAGGCCGCTAGACCGGCCATCACGCCGACCCACAGCGCGGCGGCGCGCCGGCGGGAGCCCCCCCCGCGCCACGCAAAGAGGACCGCGCATGCGAAGACCCCCGCCAGCGTCACGGCGACGCCTCGCCCGGAGTTCAGCCACCACCCCGCCACCCCTTGGAGGGAGGCCGCGACCACCGCACCGACGAGCAGGGGCACGCCACTGCCAAGCGCTGTAGAGGCGAGCGGTCCATGAGCGAGCGGTTTCTGAGCATCCATGAATACGCGCCCTAGGGGAAGCGATAGTACACGTGCCCGCCCCCCGTCGCGAAGCAGTACACCACATCGAAATTGCACGCATCGCACTGCCAGCTGTCCCACCACCGCCACCAACTCGAGGAGGAGCAGGCGGGCGTCTGGGCGCGGTAGCAGAGGTCGTGGGTGTCACAGCACGGCCGGTAGATACTCTGGTCCATCCAGTGCAGGCCATCGCATCCGGGCTCGTTGGCCAGCAGCCTGGGCGACACCAGCCCCCCGAGCTTTGCCAGCCATCCCCCACCGCGTCCACTGCTCGCCGTCCGGCTGTTGGCGAGCGTGTGGAAGCGATAGAACGCCATGTTCTGCGTGTTGATCCAGGCCATGTCAGGCGTCAATGGCCACCCGCCAGCACCCTGCAGCCGTGCCACATTGACGTATCCCTCCGTCAAACCCGGGAACGACCACGCGAACGCCTGTTCCTTCGGCCACCATTGGCTCGACCCGACCTCGATCCCGTCCCTCTTCAGCCGGCCGACGTAGACAGGCCCGGTCGTCTGGCGACCGTCCGCATAGCTGGCGTGGGTGGCAACCTTCTTCGTGACCGTGCCGGTAAACCCACCGGGCCACTCCACATCGGCCTGGACCGCGTCGCTGTCCACGTCGCGGCGGCGTGCGCCGGCAGGGCGCATCAGCGTGTCCTGCCATTCGAGCGCTCCACGATCGAGGCCGTCCCGATCTTTCCACAAGCTGTAGGCCTGCTGGTTCCCCCAATCGAGGGTCGGCCGGAGCCCGGCCCGCCGGGCGGCATGCCGCGTCTGCCTGCCCGGTGTGGTGTAGTCGAGCGAATCGGTTTCCGCATCCACGCGGTGCACTTGGAACCCGACCATCTCGTTGCCGGCGAGGTCGGTCAGCCGCGTGGCCAAGTGGCCGTCCGGCGTCCGGCTCGCCGTCGCGACCGCATCCGCGAATCGCGTCGTCGCTCGGACGACTTCGCTTTCGAGCGCGTGGTACGTCGTGCCACGATCGCCCGCCGTCACGGGCGCCGGCTTGGGGCGCCCCTTCAGTGCTTGAACCGGCCGCGCCGGGGTCGGCCCATCCGCCGCTTTCACACCCCATGCCGATCCGGCCGCGCCCGCCAGCACAAGGACGAACACCACCGCCGATAACGCCGTTGCGCGAGGTACACCCATCTCGTTCTCCCTAAGAACGCCCAGTCGGACATTCGATCTCCGGAAACGCGTGACCTCGCAGCGAACCCACTGCCCTGCCTCGTTACCGCATGCGGCCGGCGGCACCCGGCCTCGACGCCCGTGCGCGTGCCTGTCACTCGCTCATGTCCACCTCCCGTCGCGAGGGCGCGCCGTCCTCCACGGCCTCCCCGTCTTCGTCTGACGTGCGCGGTGATGCCGCGCCCGCCGTCGCGTCCGCCACCCCGACCCGGAGGTAGGCTTGGAGGGTGTGGTAGCTGATGCC
>JBEQUD010000147.1:0-7216 GCA_040349235.1 Acidobacteriota bacterium | reverse complement strand
GGTACCAGGATCTGCTCCAACGGGGCATCGCCACCCGGGAGCAGGCGGACCAGTCCCGGACGGCCGCCACCGCGCTCGACGCCACGGTCGAGGCCGATCGCGCGGCGGTGGCAAACGCGCGTGTGCAACTGCAGTACGCGACGATCCGAGCGCCCTTTTCCGGCCGAACCGGAAGCCTGATGGTCCACCTCGGCAACCTGGTCCGGGGCAACGATCTGACGCCGTTGGTGGTCCTCAATCAGGTCGCGCCCGTGAACGTCGTATTCTCCGTTCCGGAGAACCGGCTGCTCGAACTGAAGCGGTATCTGTCCAAGGGCACACTGACGGTCGAGGCGGCGCCGCCCGACGACGACGGCCCGCCGTCGTCGGGAACCATCACGTTCGTCGATAACGCCGTGGACCCCACCACAGGCAGCATCAAGGTCAAGGGATCGTTCCCGAACGCGAATCGTCGCCTGTGGCCGGGGCAGTTCGTCAACGTAATCGTGACGCTGACCACCGTTCCGAATGCCGTCGTCGTGCCCGCGGCTGCGGTGCTGACGGGCCAGCGTGGACCGTACGCCGTCGTCGTGAAGGCGGACAAGACCGTCGAATTCCGCAACGTCAAGGTCGCCCGGGTGATCGACGACGCGACGGTCGTCTCGGATGGGCTGAAGGGCGGGGAGACCGTCGTCACCGATGGGCACATTCGCCTGGTCCCCAGCAGCCGCGTCAGCATCAAGGCCAGTCCTGCCCCGCAGGCCAGCAAGGACGCGCCGTGAACCTGTCCGCGATCTTCATCAGGCGGCCCGTCACGACCACGCTCGTGACGCTCGGTATTCTGGTCTTCGGCGCGATGTCCTACCGTTTGCTGCCGGTGAGCGACCTGCCGAGCGTCGAGTTCGCCACCATCCAGGTGACGGCCAGCCTGCCGGGCGCGAACCCGGACACCATGGCGTCCTCGGTGGCGCTGCCGCTCGAGAAGCAGCTCTCGAGCATCCCGGGCCTGTCCTCGATCAGTTCGGTCAGCTCGCTCGGCACCACCAGCATCAGCCTGCAGTTCGATCTCAGCCGAAGCCTCGACTCCGCGGCCGAAGACGTCCAGGCGATGATCACCCGCGCGGGGCGTTCGCTGCCCCCGAACATGCCGACGCCCCCGGCCCTGCAGAAGGTCAATCCCACCGATACCCCGATTGCCGTCTTCGCCCTGCAGTCCACCATCCTGCCGTTGACCGACGTGGACGAGCAGGCGCAGATCGTGGCCCAGCGCCTCTCGACGATCCCCGGCGTCGCGCAAATCAATTTCGGCGGATCGCAGAAATATGCCGTCCGCATCGACATGGCGCCGTCGAAGCTGGCCGCCAAAGGCATCGGGGCGGACGAGGTGGCCACGGCCATCACGAATGCCAACGTGAACCTCCCGACGGGCACGCTGTACGGCGATGCGACAAATGCCGTCGTCCGCGCCAACGGACAGCTGCTCAAGGCCGAGGGCTACAAGAACATCGTGGTGGCGTACCGCGCCGGCACCCCCGTCCGCCTCGGCGAGCTCGCCCGCGTGTACGACGGCGTCGAAGACAACAAGGTCGCCGCGTTCTACAAGGGCGAGCGGGCCATCCTGCTCGGGGTCAGCAAGCAGCCCGACGCCAACGTGGTGGAGGTCGTGGATGCCGTCCAGCGCATGCTGCCGTCGGTGACGGCGGAGCTGCCGGCCGCCATCACGCTGACGCTGCGGCAGGATCGGTCGGTGTCGATTCGCGAGTCCATCCGGGACGTGAAGGCGACGCTGCTCCTCACGGTGGGCCTCGTCGTGGTCGTCATCTTCCTGTTCCTGCGCAACGTCTCGGCCACGATTATCCCGAGCCTGGCGCTGCCCGGCTCCATCGTCGGCACCTTCGCGGCGATGTACCTCTTGGGCTACAGCCTCGACAACCTGTCGCTGATGGCCCTGACGTTGTCGGTCGGCTTCGTCGTGGACGACGCTATCGTGATGCTCGAGAACATCGTGCGCCACATGGAAATGGGCAAGACGCCCATGCAAGCGGCCTTCGACGGGTCGCAGGAGGTGGCGTTCACGATTCTCTCGATGACGCTGTCGCTGACGGCCGTGTTCATCCCCGTGCTCTTCATGGGCGGCATCGTCGGACGGCTGCTGCACGAATTCGCCGTGACGATCAGCGTGGCCATCCTGGTGTCGGGGTTCGTGGCGATCAGCCTTACGCCGATGCTCTGCAGCCGCTTCCTGCAGCCGCCCCACGCGCGGGCGCATGGGCGCTGGTACAACGCGACCGAGCGGATGTTCGACGCGTGGCTGCGCCTGTACGACCGGACGCTGCGCGTCACGCTCCGCTTCCGCGGGACGGTCATGGTGCTGTCGTTCGCGCTGCTCGCCGCGACGATCTACCTGTACATCCTCGTGCCGAAGGGGTTCCTCCCCACCGAGGACCAGGGGCGGTTCAACATCAACGTGGAGGCGATGCAGGGCATCGGCTTCGCGGAGCTGCTGAAGCACCAGCAGGCGGCCGCCGACATCCTGGCCCAGAATCCGAACGTCGAGTCCTTCGCCAGCACGGTGGGATTTGGTCCGGGCGTCAGCGGGAACAATCAGGGCCGGCTGGCCGTCGATCTCAAGCCGCGGTCCGAGCGCCGGCCGCTCGACGAGGTCATGGCCGAACTCCGGCCGAAGCTCATGCAGTTGCCCGGCGTGCGCGTGTTCCTGGTCAACCCGCCGCCGATCGTCATCGGCGCGCGGGGGGCGCGGGCGCTGTATCAGTTCACGCTCCAGGATTCCGACACCGACGAACTGTACCGCTGGGCGCCCATCTTCGAGGAGAAGATGAGGGGCATTCCCGGACTGCAGGACGTCAACAGCGATCTGCTGCTGAACAATCCGCAGATGACGATCGACATGGATCGCGACAAGATCGCCGCCCTGGGGCTGACCGTGCACCAGGTCGAAACCGCCATGTACAACGCCTACAGCCAGCGGCAGGTGTCGCAGATCTACGCCCCGGACAACCAGTACCAGGTCATCCTCGGGGTCGCGCCGGAGTTCCAGCGAGGGGCGGCGGCGTTCTCCCAGCTCTACGTGCGGTCGTCGAGCGGGCGTCTCATCCCGCTCGATTCAGTCGCGCGCGTCACGCGCAGCACGGGGCCCTTCTCGGTGAGCCACACGGGGCAGCGTCCGTCGGTGACGATTGCCTTCAACGTCAGACCCGGCGTCGCGCTCGGCGACGCCGTGGACGCGGTCGAGAAGGCCGCGGCCGCCACGCTGCCATCGAACATGGTGACGCGCTTCCAGGGCACGGCCCAGGCCTTCCAGGACTCGCTGCAGGGGCTCGGCCTCATCCTGGCCATGGCGATTGTCGTCATCTATATCGTCCTCGGCGTGCTCTACGAGAGCTTCACGCATCCGCTGACGATTCTCTCCGGCCTGCCGTCCGCCGGGTTCGGCGCGCTGCTGACGCTGCTCATCTTCCGCACCGAGCTCAGTCTCTACGCGTTCGTCGGCATCATCATGCTGATTGGCATCGTGAAGAAGAACGGGATCATGATGGTGGACTTCGCGAGTGCCGCGCAGCGCGAGCAGGGCAAGGGGCCGCTGGAGGCGATTCACGAAGCGTGTCTGGTCCGCTTCCGGCCCATCATGATGACGACGATGGCCGCGCTGGTCGGGACGCTGCCCATCGCCCTGGGGCTCGGCGCCGGCGCAGAGGCGCGCCGGCCGCTGGGCCTGGCGGTCGTCGGCGGCCTGCTCGTGTCGCAGCTCCTGACGCTCTACATCACGCCCGTCTACTACGTCTACATCGAGCAGGCCCGATTGTGGGTTTCGGGTCGGCGCCCGGTCCTTAGTAGGGGTACCCCTTGAGCCTCGCCTCGCCGTGCCGCCACTCCGGCGGGGCGGCGAATCCCTCACGATTGGGCATCTTGATCTTGGGCAGGCTCTCGGCGTCGATCACGTCGTCTTCCCGGATGACGTCGTTCTTGTAGAGCAGAAAGGCCGTGAGCGCGTAGACCTCGTCGGCGCTCAGTGTGCCCTCGCGGTTGAGCGGCATCCCGCGGTTGATGTAGTCCCACACCGTCGTCGCAAACGGCGATCGACGCGCCATGGCGACGCGTTCGGCCGCCGCCGCGGCCGCCGCCCCTTCTCGCGCGGCGGGGGCCTTCCCAGGCACGGCCGATGCGGCGGGCGCGGGGTCGGCTTTCCTCAACGCGGGCGCCCGGCCCCCAGTCAGCGTTGCCCCGTGGCATCCCGCGCACCTGCGCGCGTAAATCGGCGCCCCGTCCTTCGCGGTTCCGTGACCGGGCGGGAGTTCCGTTCCCGTCGGACTGATGGAGATGTCCCAGGCACGGATTTCTTCAGGAGTCGGGGTTCTGCCAACGCCGCTGTAGGTCGGCATCTGCGCCGATGCGGACGCGCCCAGGAGCAGCACGATCAGGAGCAGCCTAGACGTTGCCATTGTGCATGCTCCCATCGCTCGCGACCCTCCACGCCTGAATCGTGTTGTCGGTGCCCGGCACACGGAACGCCGGGTCCAGGGGCACGTTCCAGAACTTGGCGACCTGGGCCCGCGTCGGCTGGACGTGACCCAGTTCGTCCGTGCAACGCGACAAGATCTCGGTCTCTTTTCCGTCCCAATTCCAATGCGCGCTGAACCGGGTGTGCGCCATGCGATAGGGCGTGCCGTGGATCTCGGCATCCCTCCAGCTCTTGCCCGCGTCGGTGGACACCTCCACTTTTCGGACAGCGCCCGCCCCGGACCACGCCAACCCGCTGATCTCGTAGAACCCGCGCCCGGCGAGCTGTTGTGCCCCGGACGGATAGGTGATGACCGACTTGGGCCCGATCTGGTACCCCAGCGCGACGGCCTTCGCGTCCCGATTGATGTGGCCGTAGTCGTTGTAGGTCATGTAGTGCTGATCGACCACCTTGATACGCCGCAGGTATTTCGTCGAGTAGATGCCTTCGAAGCCGGGGACCATCAGCCGCAGCGGGAACCCCTGCTGGGGACGCACCGCCTCGCCATTCATGCCGTAGCACACGATGCAGTCGTCCATGGCCTTGGCGAGCGGGATGCTCGACGCACCTTTCACTTCTTCTGCCCCTTCCGCCACGATCCAGGACGCTCCGTGCTTGAGCCCGGCCTCCTTCAGGAGCACCGAGAGCGGTACGCCCGTCCACTCGGCGCAACTGGTCATCCCGTGCGTTTCCTGCACGGTCCTGGCCGTGGGAAGCGACCGGTTGCCCATGCACTCGATGTAGTGGAGGCGGGTGACGTACGGAAGCCGCCGCAAGTCCTCCATGCCGAGCGTCAGCGGACGGTCTACCAGACCGTGGATCATCAGCTGATGCTGTCGGGGATCGATGTCCGGGACGAAGGCGCCCTTGGTCGTCGCCACGTAGTGGAGCGACGAGGGTGTGATTACCCCCACCGAATCCTGCAGAGGGGTGGCGATGTGGAACAACAGCCCGAAGGCATCGGGCGAAGGCCGTCCGCCCATCGGATGTGGGATGCGGACCGACGTCACGAAATGGGAGCGGTCGCCATACGCAACCAGTCCTTTGACGTCTTTCTCGTGCCCGTCGGCGTGCTCAGCCGGCGCCGCCGTCTGGGCGTCCGCGGGCTGCGCCCCGCCGAGCGCCAGACCGGCCAACGCGGCGCCACTCTTCAGGAATCCCCGCCGACCGTGTGGTTTCGAACGCATGGGCCTCTCCTCGCAGATGAAGTCACCAGGGATGTGTGGAGCTAGTGCGCGAGCGGATCCGGGCGCATCTGGAAGTGCACGTCGTGCGGCGTGGTGCCCTTGCCGCCCTCGATGTGCCACGGGTTCCGCACTTCGTTGCCGGCCCAGATGCCGCGGCCCTTCCAGCCCGCCTTCGGGTCGTCGATGCGGCCGGTCATGTTGCGCGTGTGGAAGCCGAGCGGGTAGGGCACGCGCAGCATGACCCACTTCTTGGTGTCCGGCATCAACGCGATGAGCGAGTCCGAGTTCGTCCCGTTGACGAGCGGGATGTCCTTGCCGAGACCGAGCGTGTCGAACTGATCCACCCAGTTGCCGTAGATGAAGTCCGCCGTGCCGCCCTCGGTGAGCCCCTGCATCTGGGGCCCAGGCAGGTCGTACAGCGTCCAGCCCTCCACGCAGCGCTGGCCGTCCATCACTTCTTCGGGTTTCCTCACCGGCTTGCACTTCGTGCGGTCGAAGCTCGCCAGTTGGCCGCTGCCCGCCAGGCCGGTCCAGATCATCCCGTTGCGGTCGGCGTCGATGCCGCGCGGCAGGTAGCCCAGTTTCCCGGGGGCTTTCGGGTTGTAGTAGGGCGGCTGGTAGACCTCGGACTTGCACGTCTCGGGCGGATTCGAGCCGATCTCCATCCGGACGATCTTGCCGGGCGTGCCAGGCAGTGAGATCCAAACGGACTTGTCCTTCGGGTTGTAGGTGGCGTAGTAGCCGTTTTCCGTCTCGAGCGGATCGACGCCGCGGTCGTATTTCCCGTTGCCGTTGGTGTCGTAGTACGTCGGACACCAGCCCTGGGATTTCTCGAGGTCGCCCGTTTCGTTGAAGACCCGCATCTTGACCCAGCTGACGAGCGCGCCGTTGGTGCCCGAGTTGTAGTACGTGTCGTCGGCGTCTTCGCCGAAGGCGGCGTGATGCGTCGAGAAACACGTGTCGAGGAACGTGAACTTGCGCGTCTTCGGGTCGTAGATGGCCATCTGCCGGAAGCTGGCGTCGAGCGGGTGGTTGACCGCGAACTTGTTCCCCGAGGCGGCCTTGCAGAACGCCGGCTGGTTCTGCCCCTTGCGGAACGAGACGTCCAGCCACAGGCGCCCCTGGGCGTCCACGTGCTTCACCTCGGTCTTCTGCACTTCGTCGTAGATCTGTTCCTCGCCCCAGTAGATCGACGGATGTTCGATCTTGGAGACCGCCCGCCGGCTGCGCTCGGCCTGGTTGTTGGGGTTGGAATCGAAGGGCGGAATCCTGACAACCTCGGACGTGTTCTTGACCGGATCGAGCACGGTCAGGATGCCCTCGTTGTAGTCGCCGCCGAACACGAGCCCGTAGGGGTTGAGCGTCGGGTTCCGCTTGTCGGTGACGAACGTGTCGTGCAGGAACGTGACCGGGCGGCCGACATCCCACATCGTCAGCACGAGGTTGCGTTCGACGCCGGCCGGACGTGGCGGCGTGTTGGGCAGTTCCCCCGCGGCGATGCGATCCGTCCAGTCGGCATAGAGGGCCAGCG
>JBEQUD010000101.1:0-11149 GCA_040349235.1 Acidobacteriota bacterium | reverse complement strand
GTCGCCCTGGACGTCCTTGGGCAGCGCCGTACGATCCGCGAGCGCCCGGTGGTCGGCATCGCGCACGCGCTCGTCTTCTGGGGGTTCGTCGCCTTTGCCGGCTACACCAGCCTCGAGTTCCTCCGCGGGATGGGGATCGCCGACCTGACCGGGTCGCCTGCGTTCGCCTGGTACCGCCGCGGGCTTGCGCCGTTCGCCGTCGCCGTGCTCGTCGGCATCAGCGGGCTGCTGATTCGACGGACGGTGGTCCGTCCGGCCGCGCTCGGCCGGCAGGTGTCGCGCGAGTCGGTCGTCATTGCCCTCCTCATCAGCACGCTGATGGCGACCTTCCTGTTCGGCCTGTTCCTCGGCGAGGACTCCCTGCCCGGACGGGTCAACTGGTGGGTGCATGCCCTGGTGGTGCTCGGGTTCCTGGTGCTCATCCCCTCCTCGAAGCATCTGCACCTGGTGCTCTCGCCATTCACCATCTTTCTCAAGGCGCCGGAACTCGGGCGGCTGGAGAACCTCGACTTCGAGAAGGAAGAGGTCGGCCTCGAGACGGTGCAGGATCTCCCCAAGAAGTCCGCGCTCGACGCGTTCACGTGCGTGGAATGCGGGCGGTGCCAGGACAACTGCCCGGCCTGGGGCGCAGGCAAGGCACTGAACCCCAAGACGGTGATCCTGCAAACCCGGGAGGCGCTGCTTGCAGGGACGCGCGAGCGGCAGCTCGGCGACGTGTACGGCGAGGACATCCTGTGGCAGTGCACGACGTGCGGGGCGTGCGAGAACCAGTGCCCGGTCGGCGTCGAGCACGTCCCGCTGCTCGTCGGGGCCAGGCGCGGGCTCGTATCGAACGGCGCCGCGCCGGCCTACCTGGGCGGGGTGTACAACAACCTCGAGCGCCGCCACAACATCTGGGGGCTCGGCTACGATCCGCGGCAGGCGTTCATCGACAGCGCCGGCGTCGAGATCTTCGATCCCGCCAGACACGAATGGCTGGTCTGGCTGGGCTGCGCCGGGGCGTTCGAGGCCGACTATCAGAAGTCGCTGCGGGCGCTGTTCGACATCCTGCGCGCGAAGCAGGTGACGTTCGGCGTGCTGGCGAAGGAACGCTGCAGCGGCGACGTCGCCAGGCGGAGCGGGAACGAGTACGTGTTCCAGGAACTGGCCGGCGAAAACGTGCGCGCGCTGACCGCGGGGGGCGCCCGGAAGATCCTCACGTCCTGTCCGCATTGTCTCAAGACGCTCGGCGAAGACTACCGCCGGGCGGGCTTCGAAGCCGACGTCGTCCATTCGTCGGTCTTCGTGGCCGGCCTCTTGCGCGACGCACCGCCCGCCGCGCCGACCGAGCGCGTCACCTTTCACGACCCCTGCTATCTGGGGCGCTACGCGGGCGTCGTGGACGAGCCGCGCGATCTCCTGGCCCGGCACGGCGCGGAGATCGCCGAGCCGGTTCGCACGCGGGACAATCCCTTCTGCTGCGGCGCCGGCGGCGGCCTCCTGTTCGCGGACAAGGAGGAGGAGCCTGGCACGCGCATCAGCGACGTCCGCTTCAAGCAGTTGCAGGACACCGGGGCGCCGACGGTCGTGACCGCGTGTCCGTTCTGCTCGATCATGCTCAAGGGCGCGCAGGCCACCGCCCAGGCCGACACCGTGTTCGTGGACCTCATGACGTTCGTCAACGGGCGGATGACGAAGGTGTGATGGCGGCCGCGTCCTGGCGGGACTCGCGGGCGAAGCGGCTGGAGGCCCGCCTCATCGCCATGCTCGGCTACCGCGCGGTGGCCGCGCTCGGTGCGACGCTCCGGTGGCGGACCGAGGGGCTCGAGCACCTCGAGGCCATTGCCGCCACGGGCCGCCAACCGATCATGGTGTTCTGGCACGGGCGGATCCTGACGGCCACGTACTTCTTCAGGCGCCGGGGCATTGTCGTCATCACCAGCGAGAACTTCGATGGGGAGTGGATTGCTGGCATCATCGAGCGGTTCGGCTACGGCACCGCGCGCGGCTCGACGTCCCGCGGCGCGAAGCGGGCGCTCCTGAAGCTGCGGCGAGAGATGGCCGCCGGCCATCCCGCGGGCTTCACCGTCGATGGACCAAGAGGGCCGGCCCGCACTGCCCAGCCCGGTGCTGTGTGGCTCGCCAAGGCCACGGGCAATCCCGTGCTACCGTTTCACCTGGAGGCGGACCGACACTGGTCGCTCGGCAGCTGGGACCGCACGCAGATTCCCAAACCCTTCGCGACCGTGGCCCTGGTGGTCGGGGCCCCGTTCGAGGTTGCCGGAGACGCTGACGAGGCCGCACTCGAGGAGGCGCGTCTCAGCCTCGAGGCCCGCCTGCGGGCGCTCGAAGAGCGCGCGCGCGACATTCTGTAGAGAGGCATGGACGCGATGAAGAGCATTCTCGACACGGCGCGGTTGCGGCTGCGGGAACTGGTCCCCGACGATCTGGAGTTCATGGCCGGGATGCTGGCGGACGCGGACGTCATGCGCCACTATCCGAAGCGACTGACTCGCGAGCTCTCCGCCGAGTGGATCGAGCGGCAGCGCGCCCGCTACGCCAGCGACGGCTACGGCCTGTGGCTCGCGGAGTCGCGCGAGACCGGCCAGCCCGTCGGACAGATCGGTCTCGTGAAGCAGACCGTCAACGGCGCAGAGGAGTGCGAGGTTGGCTACTTGATCCACAAGGAGTACTGGCGCCACGGGTTCGCGACCGAGGGGGCCCTGGCGTGCCGCGACCACGCCTTCAACGTCCTCGGCAAGGCGCGCGTGATTGCGCTCGTGCGTCCGGAGAACGCGGCGTCGCAGGGCGTGGCGCAGAACCTGGGGATGGAGGTCGTAGGCCGCGCGCCCCACGGCGGCTACGAACACCTGGTGTTCGCCGTGGCGGCCCCGGGGGCCCCGAGGACGGGGCCGTCCTGAGCGCACCGTCGTGTCCCTGACCCTCGTCGCGTCGGGTCGCTTTGCTGCGCATCGGCCGCCAGAGGGGCATCCCGAGCGGGCTGAGCGTGCCGTGGTGATGGCGGAGGTCGCCAAGCGGTGGCGCGCGCAAGGCGGGGCCGTTGTCGAACCCACGCCCGCCAGCGTTGATCAGTTGCTGCGCGTGCACACCCCGGCCCACATCGATCGAATCGCCGGCACGGCCGGCCGATCGGTGGCGCTCGATCCGGACACGTTCACGTCCGAGGCGACCGCTGACATCGCGTGCCTCGCCGCAGGGGCCACGGCGACCGCCGTCGATATCGTCATGGGCCAGCACGGGCGCGCGTGCCTCGCCCTGGTCCGACCGCCCGGGCACCATGCCGAAGCGGACCGTGCGATGGGTTTCTGCTTCTACAACAACGTCGCCGTGGCGGCGGCCCACGCACGCGCGCGCGGTGTCCCGCGCGTGGCGAACGTGGACTACGACGTCCACCACGGCAACGGCACGCAGCACATCTTCGACGCCGACCCGGCGGTGCTCTACCTGTCGGTCCATCAGTTCCCGTTCTACCCGGGGACCGGGGCGGCCGACGAGGTCGGGCGCGATGCGGGCCGCGGCTTCACCGTCAACGTGCCGCTCGATGCAGGTGCGACGGACGAGGACTACCGCGAGGTCTTCCATGGCATCGTGCTGCCCGTGTTGCGCCAGTTCGCGCCGAACCTGCTCCTCGTCTCGGCGGGGTTCGACGCACACGCGCGCGATCCGTTGGGCGGGATGCAGCTGACCACCGGCGCCTTCGCCGCGATGACGGCCGAGTTGCGGGGGCTGGCGGAGGAGTGCTGCGAGGGTCGAGTGGTGCTCGTGACGGAGGGCGGCTACGACCTCGAAGCCCTCGGGGACTCGCTCGACGGCGTCATCGGCGCGCTGACCGCGCCGCGCGCCGAACCGTTCTGGCCGCCTGCGTCCCTCGAGCCCCGCCGCGGGCGCGCCGCCGTTGCACGGGCCACACGCGCGCTCGCACCATTCTGGGCCTTGCCGTAGTCGCGACGGCGCGGTCCGATGCTATCGCGGCATTGCCGGCGGTGTCGTGAACCACGACACGTCGATCGCGTCGGCCATGGCCTTGTAGCCGGCGTCGTTCGGGTGCAGGTGGTCGCCGCTGTCATAGCGAGGCAGTACCGCGTCTGGCCGGTTCGGGTCGCGGAGCGCCGCGTCGAAATCGACGACCCCGTCGAAGGCGCCGCTGGTCCGGATCCACTGGTTGAGGGCGAGGCGCTTACGCTCGCCGGTCTGGGTGTAGTACGGCGCGCCGACAAACGGCGTCAGCGTCGCGCCGTACACACGGAGGCCGTGCGTCCGCGCCCGCGCGACGATCTGCTGGAGCCCGGCGGCGAGGTCCGCAGTCGTGGGGATGGGGCTGTCGCCGGCGTTACCAATGTCGTTGATCCCCTGCATGACGATGACATCGGTCACGCCGGCCACGGGCAGCACGTCGCGGTCGAAGCGGGCAACGGCGTTGATGCCTTGCTGGAAGGCCCCTTCGCTGAGGATGCGGTTGCCGCCGATGCCTGCGTTGACGACGGCGCGGGGTGTGGAGGCGGCCACGAGCCGCTTCGCCAGCAGGTTCGGCCACCGGTTGTTGCTATTGGCGGTCGAACCGAAGCCCTCCGTAATCGAGTCTCCGAACGCCACGACGGCGCCGACCTGGGGTGGGGCCGCCACCTCGATGCGGGAGACGACGATCCAGCTCTGAATGGTCGCGATGACAGGCAGGGTGGGCTGGCCCGCAAAGTTGCCCGTCTCGGACACGTAGTGCGTCTGCAGCGCACCAAACCGCATCGTGAGGGGCGAGGCGACGTTCGTGCTGCCGGGGAGGTACAGGTCGATCGCCAGGTCGGCCATCGGCGCAACCGCGAGATCGACGGGGTCGCTGTAGAACTCCGCGCCGGCGGGGATGGTGAATGTGGGCCGCCCGCTGAAGGTCAGGACGCGGTCCGAGCCGGGCACCGTCGTGCCCTCCGTGGCGCGGATCGCGAGGTGCGCGGCGCCGATCGTCAGCGGCGCGGTGCCGAAGGCGTTGCTGAGCGCGACACGCACGCGCGAGCCGCCCAGGCTGACGCGCACGATTTCACGCAGCGTCTGGTTGTTGAAGTGCATGAACGCCGTCGATGGCGGGGCGCCTGGGCGCGGCGGGCGCGGTGGTTCCGGCGAGACCGCAGGGCGGCCGATGACGCTCACGCCCCACGTGGCCACCCAGTGGTCGCGTCCGTTCTGTTGGGCGCGCACCTGGGCGAGCGCGACGAGCACGACCGCGGCCACGAGGGCCGCGGTGATGCTTGGGACAATCGGGCGTCGTGCCCGATACGCGGGGTCCGGCACTGCGTGTCTCCTTGCTGGCCGAGGGCGTGTGATCGACCGGCCGGCGGCTACCTCGACGCCGCCTTCAGATATTTTGTCAGCCCGCCACCCGCTGCCTGCCGTGAGAGCGGGCCTTCTGCCGCGTAGACGTTGCCGTCGAAGTCCACCGCCACACCCTCGCCGGCCGCGCCTTCGTACTTGTCCGTCTGGTGCGGGGGAATAAAGGCGAGCACTCTATCCTCGTTGACGGATCCGATGCGGATGCCCGTCTTCCAGTCGGGATGGCGAGTCGGGTTCGACTCCGAGTCGATCGCATAGAGCATGTCGTGGCGGTCGATGAAGATGCCGCTCACGCGGCTGAACTGGCGCCGCTCTTCGAGGAACCGGCCGTCCTGGTCGAAGATCTGGATGCGGTGGTTCCCGCGGTCGGCCACGAACAGGCGCCCGCGCGAGTCGAATGCCAGGGCGTGCGGGGTGCGGAATTCGCCAGGCGCCGACCCGAGCTTGCCCCATTCCTTGATGAATGTGCCGTCCTTCGAGAACTTCACGATGCGGGCGGGGGTATTCGGCGGGGCGTCCGCGGCCGATCCACTGTGGCCGTCCCCGACGAAGATGTCCCCGTTGGGGGCCGTGACGACGTCATTCGGCTCGTTGAACATGTCGGGGCCGCCCCCGGGTGTGCCGGCCTTGCCGAGCGTCAACAGGACCTTACCCGTCGGGCTGAACTTCCACACCTGGTGGCCCTTCGTGTGTGCCTTGTTGGCCTGGCCGTCCGTCACCCACACGTTGCCCTCGCGGTCCACGTAGAACCCGTGGGGGAAGACGAACAGCCCGCCGCCAAAGCTCGCGAGCACCTTGCCCGTCTGACGATCGAACTTGAAGATGGTCGGCAGGTTCGAGTCAGCGCAGAGGTTCGCGCCGCACCGGTCGTACGCCCAGATGTTGCCGTCCGGGGCGATGTCCACACCCGCCGTCAGGCCCCATGTGCGGTTGTCGGGCAGCGTGCCCCAGTTCCTGACCACGGTTGGATTGGGGTTGGGCAGGGCGCTCTTGGCTGGATCGACGATGTCGGCCTCGGTGTAGGCACGAACGGACAGCAGCCCGATGGCGGTGGCAGCCAGGAGCAACGGGAGTCTGGTCAGACGGGAGAAGGTCATGAAATGGTCTCGGCTTCTAGAGTGGACGAATCGACGGCGTGGCGCGACACGGGCCGCAGGTGCGCATGCGAGAGGAATTATACGGGTTGCGGGCTAGAATAACGGGGACCTCCATGACCGACTACAAGCCCCAGCAACTCGACGCGAAATGGCAGAACAGATGGACGGCCTCGGGTGCCTTCGAGGTCGATATCGACCCGACCCGGCCGAAATTCTACTGCCTCGAGATGTTTGCGTACCCCTCGGGCCACGCCCACGTCGGCCACGTCCGGAACTACATCATCGGCGACGTGATGGCGCGCATGAAGCGCATGCGCGGCTTCAACGTGCTCCATCCGTTCGGCTGGGACGCGTTCGGCCTGCCGGCCGAGAACGCGGCCATCAAGACCGGCACGCACCCCGAGAAATCGACGCTCGACAACATCGCCCACATGAAGGGGCAGCTGCAACGGCTCGGTATCAGCTACGCCTGGGGCCGCGAGATCGCGACCTGCCTGCCCGAGTACTACCACTTCAACCAGTGGATCTTCCTGAAGATGTTCGAGCGCGGTCTGGCGTATCGCCGGCGCTCCACGGTCAACTGGTGTCCGAGCTGCCAGACCGTGCTGGCCAACGAACAGGTCATCGACGGGGCGTGCTGGCGGTGTGGATCGGTCGTCGTGCAGCGGGATCTGGAGCAGTGGTTCCTCCGCATCACGCAGTACGCCGACGAGCTGTTGGCCGGCCTCGAGACGCTGACGCAGTGGCCCGACAAGGTCGTCGTGATGCAGCGGAACTGGATCGGGCGTTCTGAGGGCGCCCGCGTCAAGTTTCCGGTGGTCGGGGTCCGCGAGGCTCCGGGCACGCCCGGCGACGAGATCGAGGTCTTCACGACGCGCATCGACACGATCTACGGCGCCAACTTCATCCTGCTCGCGCCCGAACATCCGATGGTCGATCGGTTCGTCGCGGAAAGCCCGGATCCTGCGGCACTCCGCGCACAAGCCGCGACGTTTCGCGCGCTCGACCGCGAAGCCCGCTTGACCGGCACGATCGACAAAGAGGGCTTCGACACGGGACGGACGGCCATCAACCCGTTCAGCGGTCAGGACATTCCCATCTGGGTTGCCAACTTCGTGCTGGCCGACTACGGCACGGGTGCCATCATGGCCGTGCCGGCCCACGACCAGCGGGACTTCGACTTCGCGCGGAAGTATGCGCTGCCCATCACGGTCGTGGTGCAGGCGGGCGAGACAACGCCCGACCCGGCCACGATGTCGGAGGCCTCCGTTGCCTACGGCCGCCTGGTGCACTCGGGGGAATATTCCGGCGAGGCAGCGCCTGCGGTCATGGCACGCATGATCGCCGACGCCGAGGAGCGGGGCACGGGTGTCGGCGAAGTGCAGTATCGGCTGAAGGACTGGGGCATCTCCCGTCAGCGGTATTGGGGCACGCCCATCCCGATCGTCTACTGCGAGACAGACGGCGTCGTCCCGGTTCCCCTCGAGGACCTGCCGGTCCGGCTGCCGATGGTTGCGGCGTTCACCGGGCGTGGGGATTCACCTCTCGCGCAAGTGCCCGAGTTCGTCAACGTGAGCTGTCCGCGGTGCGGCGGCCCTGCCAGGCGCGAGACGGACACGATGGACACCTTCGTGGACTCGTCCTGGTACTTCCTGCGCTTCTGCGATCCGACGAACGGCACGCTGCCGTTCGATCCGGTGGCCGCGGCCTACTGGATGCCGGTCGATTTCTACAGCGGCGGGGTCGAGCACGCGATTCTGCATCTCCTCTACTCGCGCTTCTTCACGCGCGTCCTGCGCGACGTGGGCCTGGTGCGGTTCGACGAACCGTTCACGCGCCTGCTCACGCAGGGGATGGTGCTCAAGGACGGGGCCGTGATGTCCAAGTCCAAGGGCAACGTCGTCGATCCGGACACGATGCTGGCCAAGTACGGCGCCGACGCGCTGCGCCTGTACGTGATGTTCGTGGCGCCGCCGGAAAAGGAAGTGGAGTGGAGCGACGCGGGCCTCGAAGGGAGCTTCCGCTTTCTTCTCCGCGCCTGGCGCATCGCCGATCACTGGGGTCCGGTCGTGCGCCAGGCCGGCAACAGCGGCACCGCTGGGTTTGCCGACCTGACGGAGCCCGAGCGGGCGCTCCGGCGCAAGACGCACGAGACGATCAAGCGCGTGACCGCGGACATCGAGGAGCGCGTGCACCTCAACACGGCCGTGTCGTCGCTGATGGAGCTGGTCAACGAGTTGTACGCGTTCAGCGAATCCACGCCACACGGCATTCCGGCCCGCGGCGATGCGCCGGCGGGGCGCATCGATCGCCCGGAGATCGTCGCGGTCGCGCGGGAGGCGGTCGAGGCGCTCGTCGTGCTGATTTCGCCGTTCGCTCCGCATACGGCAGAGGAGCTGTGGGAGTCGCTCGGCCACACCGGCGGTCTGGCCGCTGCGCCGTGGCCCGCGTTCGATCCGGATGTCGCGAAGGCGGCGGAGGTGGTGGTGCCGGTGCAGATCAACGGCAAGGTCCGCGGCCGGTTTTCCGCCCGCGCGGACGCCTCCGAGGACGACCTGCGCGCGGCGGCCCTCGCCGACGCCACCGTCCAGCAGCACATTGGCGGCAAGACCGTCGTCAAGGTGCTGGTCGCCAAAGGCCCGCTCGTGAGCGTGGTCGTCAAGTGAAGCAGAGTCAAGTGAAGCAGAGTCAAGTGAAGCAGCGTCAAGTGAAGCGGACGCTTGCGGCGGTGCTCGTCGGGCTCTCGGCGCTGGCTGGACAGGGATGCGGCTATTCGCTCGCCGGACACGGCTCGTTTCTGCCCGCCTATGTCAAGAGCGTCGGCATCCCGACGTTCTCGAACCGGACGCCGGTCTTCAACCTCGAGACGATATTGACGCAGAAGGTGCGATCCGAGCTCATCGGCCGCGGCAAGTACCAGGTGCTGCCGCAGGATTCGGGGGTGGACGCCGTCCTCGTCGGCGACGTCACGGCCGCCCTCATCACACCCGCCAGCTTCAACGCGCAGCAGCTCGCCTCGCGCTACACCATCACCATCGTGGCCAACATCCAGCTGCGCGACCTGCACGAGAACAAGGTGCTCTGGGAGAACCCGAGCGTCGTGTTCCGGCAGGACTACGAGAACACGAGCGGCACGAATGCCGTGGACATCAATTCCTTCTTCGGCCACCAGGCAAACGCGCTGGACCGTATCAGCAGCGACTTTGCCCGGACCATTGTCAGCTCCATCCTGGAAGCGTTCTGACGTGCCGGCGCGCGGATGCCTGTAGCCACCGTTGCCGCCGTCCGGACGCAGATCGCGTCAGGCACCACGGACCCGATCTACCTGCTCGTCGGTGAAGACGACATCGAGAAGTCCGCGCTCGCGGCCGACTTCGCCGACGTCGTGGACGAGGGCCTGCGCGCCTTCAACGTCGAGCGCGTGCACGCGGGCGAGCTGACGACGGGCGACAAGCTGGTCGAGGGCGTGGCCGCGCTGGTGGATGCGGCGCGCACGCTGCCGATGATGGCGCCGCGGCGCATCGTGACGATCGCCCAGGCGGAGGTGCTGCTGGCGCCCAAGCGCGAGAGCGAAGCGGGCACCCGCGCGCTCGAGCAACTCGAGGCATTGCTGAAGGCGCCCGAGCCGATGACGACGCTGGTATTCGTGGTCGGTGCCATCGACAAGCGCGGGCGGATGTACAAGCTGCTCGCCAGGCAGGCGACGGTGGTCGAATGTGGCGTCATCGAGGACCAGGCCGGGGCGGAGCGCTGGATCCGCAATCGCGTGGCGGCGGTCGGGGCGGAAATCGAGCTCGCGGCCGCGCGGCTCCTCGCCGAGCGGGCCGGGACGGATGTCAAGCGCCTCCGGGGCGAGGTCGATCGCTTGCTGCTGTACGCGATGGGGCAGCCCAGGATTACGGCGAACGATGTGCGCGAGATTGCCGGTCCGGCCGCGCTCCAGGACGACTGGGCGATGACCAACGCGATCGAAGCCGGCCGGGGCGGAGAGGCGCTCCGGCAGCTGGCGCTGATGTTCGACGCGGGGGCTCCAGCAGAGAAGATTCTAGGGCAGCTCGGGTGGCTGGTGCGGACCAAGTTCCCGACCGCGGCGCCCGGCAGTCTGTCTGGCGCGGTGCAGGCGCTCTTTCGGACAGACCTCGCCCTCAAACGGTCGGCCGGCGAGCCGCGGGTGTTGCTCGAGCGGCTCGTCGTCGAGTTATGTGCGGGGAAACGCCTGGGGGCGCCTAGGATTTCGCGGCGAGACGGAGCGTGAGACGCGACTTGTAGCGGCTGGCCGCGTTCCGGTGAATGATGCCTTTGGTCACCATCTTATCGATGAGCGAGATGGAAGCCTTCAACGAGTCCTTCACGCCAGCCTGGTCTTTTCCGTCGATGGCGGCCCGCACGTTCTTCAACGTGGAGCGGAGCCTCGATCGGAACTGCCGGTTGCGGTCGCGGTTCTTCAGACTCTGACGATGCGCCTTGAGCGCGGATGCATGCGAAGCCACGTAATCAACTACCTCCCAGAACTTCTAATCTTAGCACGAGTTCCAGGATTTTCGGTCGGGGTCGCCAGCACCGAGTCCTTGGAGGCCCAAACGGCTAGCGCGAGGCCACGACCTCATAGGAGCCGCCGGGCGGCCGCGTGTCCGTGTAGCGGATGGCGGTGCGGCCATCGACCATTTCCGTGACCTTGAAAATGTGGCGCCCGCGGACCGCGATGGGGCTGGCGGCCATGCTGTTCACTTGCG
>JBEQUD010000100.1:0-8492 GCA_040349235.1 Acidobacteriota bacterium | reverse complement strand
AGCTGCGGACGCCGCTCAACGCTATTGTCGGGTGGGCACATGTCCTCACGCTGCCCGACGTCACCGAGTCGGACCGCATGCACGCGGTCCACGCCATTCAGCGCAACGCGAAGGCGCAGACGCGCCTCATCGAGGACCTGCTCGATGTCTCGAGCATGATTCGCGGCCGGCTGAACATCACCATCTCGTCGGTGGATCTGCGCGCGGTCGCCGAGCAGGCCGCCGAGACGATCGCGCCGGCCGCCCGTGCGCGCGACGTCCGCCTGACACTGGACTTGGCCGACGCGCCGCTCGTCATTGCCGGGGACGAGAGCCGGCTGCAGCAGGTCGTGTGGAATCTGCTGTCGAACGCGGTCAAGTTCTCGCCCAAGGGGGGCGAGGTCCGCATCCGGGCGGACCGCATGGGCAGCCGCGGCCGCGTGCGGGTGGACGACGGTGGCGAGGGGATCGACCCCGCGTTTCTGCCGCACGTCTTCGAGCCATTCCGCCAGGGGCCCAGCGCCGCCATGCGGAGCGGGCTGGGCCTGGGGCTCGCCATCGTCAGGCGTCTGGTCGAACTGCACGGCGGGACGATCACGGCCGAGAGCAGTGGACGCGGAACGGGGGCGTCGTTTGCGGTCACCTTTCCGCTCCATCAGGGGGTTGCGCTTGCGCGGGTGCCGAGCGGTGTCGCGCGGCCATCTGGGCTGTCTGGCGTGAAGGTGCTGCTCGCCGAGGACGACGACGATTCGGCCGCGGCGCTGTCGGCGGTGCTGAAGCTGCGCGGCTGTCAGGTCCGGACCGCGCGTACCGCCGGGCAGTGCCTCCACGTGCTGGCTGGCTGGCATCCCGACATCTTCCTGTGCGACGTGGGGCTCCCCGACGACGACGGCTACTCGCTCCTGCGGCGCGCGCGGGCCGTGCCCGGGGCTGAGGGCCTGCCGGCCATCGCCTTGACGGCCTTCGCGGGCGGCGAAGACCGCGTCCGTGCCCTGGCGGCCGGCTTCAATGCCTACGTCGCGAAGCCCTTCGACCCGGACGTGGTCGTTGGCGAGATGGCGTCGGCGCTCGGTCCACGAGGCCTGGCACCATGACGGATACTGACGTCTTGGATACGCTCGCGTTTCTCGCCGCGCGGCTCGACGCCGCGCATGAGGACCTCGCGCGCCAGTGGCTGCTCCGGCTGACGGCCTACCTGGCCGTGCAACGACAGGAGATCTTTCCGTCCCAGCATCTGCTCGACCACATTCCAGACCTGGTCCGCGCCATCGCGGCCTACCTGCGCGCACCAGAGGACCAGGAGATCGCCGCCAACACCGCCGTCGTCTCGAAGGCGGCCGAGCTCGGCGAGTTGCGGTTCGAACAGCGTGCCTCGATCCATCAGCTGATGCGCGAATATCAGATGTTCGCGGAAATCCTCGAGCGCTTCATTCACCTCGAGGCCGTCACGCTTGGTGCCCGCGCCGACATCGGGCAGTCGCTGCTGGCGCTCGGGCGGGTCTCGCATGCGGTGCGGGTGCTCCAGCAGCAGACCGTCGATACGTTCGTCGAGCGCTACATGCAGACGATCGAGCGCCAGACGGCGCAGCTGCGGAGCTTCAGCCGGCTGGTGAGCCACGAAATCCGCCAGCCGCTCGGCGTCCTGCAGGTCGTGAGTCGCGTGCTGCCGGTTCGCGCGGGGGACGACGAGACCACGCGGCTGATGGCGACACTCGAGCGCAACGTCGTCCGGCTGGGCGAGGTGGCGAGCAAGCTGGAACGGCTGGCTCGCCTGACGCGCCGCACCGACAATACACCGACCGATCAGGTCGTGGAGCTGGCGGGCATAGCGCGCGAGGTCGTGCACCAGCTCGCCGACATGGCCGCCACGCGCGACGTGCTCGTGGAAGTCGATCCCGACCTGCCGTCGCTGCGCCTCGATGCGGGGCGGGTCGAGCTGGTCTTGATCAACCTGCTCGCCAACGCCATCAAGTATGCCGATCCCAGCAAGCCCACTCGCACCGTCAAGATCCGCGGGGTGAGCTCTCGGCCTGGCGTCGCGCTGCAGATCGCGGACAACGGCATCGGGATTCCGCGGGCGAAGCTCACGGCCATTTTCGACGAGTTCGTCCGCGTGCACACGGATCGCGACGGCGAACTGGGCGCCCAAGGCCTCGGCCTGGGCCTGTCCATCGTCCAGGAGTGCATGGAGGCCATGGGCGGGACCGTGTCGGTCGAGTCCGTCGAAGGCCACGGGACGACGTTCACTGTCGAATGGCCGCTGTCCACCGAGAACGCCTGGTCCTCTTCTTGAGTACAGCCCTGGCATGACATGGCTGACTTGGCTTGTTGTCGCCGCGGTGGTCGCGGCGGCTGCGGCAGTAACCGGCATCAAGCCATCGGGCACGCGGCACGTGGCCCACACAGGGTTGATGGGGATGGCTCGGCTGGTCCTCGTCGCGATCGCTCTCGTTATGGTGTTTATCGCAATCCGTTCCCGCTCTGGCTGGTAGCAGATTGCCCCCACGAAGCGGGCACCGCATTTGCTGCGACCACCGCAGCGGTTCGTGTCGTCACGGACAAGAGAAGGAGGAGCGATGCGCTATCTGGTGGCGTGGATATTGGGAGTGCCCTTTGGCGTGATTGTGCTGTGGTTCGTTGTGGGCCACGTGGCGTGCGGCAGATGACGGGGGCAGAACGCGGAGCAGCTACAGGAGAGGAACGATGAAGAGCAGCGTTAAGGCGGACAGGTTCACTACGGCGTGCGTGGCGATGGCCATCGTGGCGGTTACCTGCGGCATCGCGATGTCGGGTCAAACCCGGTCTGACAATACGGCAGTCAACAAGGCGGACTGGAGCGGCGCACAGCCCACCGCCGACGAGCAGCCCAACCACAAAAGCGATCTCGAGGTGACGCGGCAGATTCGGCGGGCGATCGTCGCGGACAAGTCTCTGTCCACGTATGCCCACAATGTGAAGATCGTGACCCAGCACAGAAAGGTCACCCTTCGCGGGCCGGTACGCAGCGCGTCGGAGAAGGAAATAGTCGAGGCCAAAGCGGCCGAGGTGGCGGGTGCGTCCAATATCGTCAACCGCGTTTCCGTAGTGCCGGCGAACGCTCGCCCACGGAAATAGCACAACAGGAAGCAGGTCTTATGGCTGGGAAGAACACGGCGGTCTTCGGTATCTACGGCTCGTATCCGGCGGTCGAAGCCGCTGTCGATGCTTTGCGGGCGGAGGGCTTTCGAAACACGGATATCTCGGTCATGTTTCCGGAGAACGTCGGCACGAAAGACTTCGCCCATGAGAAAGGGACAAAGGCGCCCGAGGGCGCGACGGCCGGCGCCGGGACCGGCGCGGTCGTCGGCGGCGCCGTGGGGTGGCTGGCAGGGATTGGCGCCCTCGCGATCCCCGGGCTCGGGCCCTTCATCGCCGCTGGTCCCATCATGGCCGCGCTTGCCGGCGTTGGTGTCGGCGGTGCGGTGGGGGGCGTAACCGGGGCTCTCGTAGGCATGGGCATCCCAGAATACGAGGCCAAGCGCTACGAAGGCCGCATCAAGAAGGGCGGCATTCTGCTGTCCGTCCATTCCGACGATTCCAAATGGGCAGAAAAAGCCGAGGCCATTCTCGCACGGTGGGGCGCGGAGGATATCGCGTCAGCCGGGGAAACGAAGGGCGACAGCCAGAACGCCGACAGGCCGATGCTGCGGTAGCGAACCCGACATCGCAGGCTGGATGCCAGACGGCGGCATCCAGCCTGCGCCCTTCTAGCGCGACCGGCGCCCAGTCGCCCCGGCGCGCATGGTGGTGCTTTCGCTTCTTGCCTTTGCAGCAGCTACGCTCCCGGCTCGACGAACCGGCTGTGCTGTCTTCTTCCCAGAGCCCTGGTCTCCCTCGTCCATTGCGCCGTGAGCGGCTTGATCGTTGATGCCGCCATCGGCCAGATCCGACAACTTTTCATCGGCGGCCTTTTCTTCATCGAGGATCGTCTCGAGAAGGCCAACGGCCTCTTCGTGGCCCATCGCCTTGGCCCACGCCAGCAACGTCCCGTATGCCGCCATTTCATAGTGCTCGGCGCGCTGGCCGGCGGCAATCAGGCAGGCATCCATGGTGGAGTCGTCGAAGTTCTCCTCCATGACCGACTTGCCTTCCTCGATGATTCCGGCGATTCCATCGCAGTGTTTACCGCGCACCGGTTCTTCGAGCGAGGCGAAGACCTGCTCGAGCTTGTCGATGTGGCCACGGGTTTCTTCGAGGTGCGACGTGAAGGCCTCCTTGAGGTCTTCGTTGCTGGCCGTCTTTGCCAGCTTCGGCAGCGCCTTCACCAGCTGTTTCTCCGCGTCGTAGGCATCACGCAACTCATCGATGAAGGCATCGTGCAACGTTCCGGCTTCGGCCATGTCAGTCACTCCTTGTTTGCTCGCACCAGTTGAACACCAACGTCCGTCGCGTTGTCGCGAATCCGCGGCTACGCGCCGGGGTAAGACAGTTGCCCAGAGAAAGCGGGGCGGACCACAATGCGGCGGCCCGCCCCGTATAGGTCCTTCAGCGCTGTGGCTTCTGGCTGAGCGCCTCGTCCTGGTTGTCCTGGTCGCGATTCTCGTCGTCGTCTTCGCGCGCATCGGTGTTCCGCGCGGATGAGTCCGCCGGCCGTTCCTCGGTCCGCTGACCGTGCTGAGCCTGCTTCTGCTGGTGTGTGGGTCGCTGCTCGTCCTGCTGCTGACCGGCGCGCTGACCCTGCTCCTGCTGCCCGTCCTTCTTCTGATAATCCATTGTTCGCTCCAGTGGCCTTCAGTGGCCACGCGCGTCGTCAGCAACATATGTGCCCGCGCGCGCAATGTCGCGGGCGTGACGCCGTGAGCGAGCGATTCACGCGGACGAACGACGCGGTCACGGAGCGGGCCGAGATGCCGGGTCGAGGCATCTGGGTTGCATCGCCGACACCGTGCGTGATCAGCCTGATACCTCGTCTCGACACATCCACATCGGCACCGCGGGATGGTCCATTCCGGGCGCGTGTGTCGATCGGTTCCCTGGTACGGGAACCCATCTCCACCGGTACGCACGACGAATGACCTGCGTCGAGATCAATTCCACGTTCTACCGTGCACACCGACCATCGACATACGCGCGGTGGGCGCACTCGACGCCGTCTGGGTTTGCCTTCGCTCTCAAGGTGCCTCGGTCGATCACACACGAGCACAGGCTGCTGGACGCGCGCGGTGCGCTCGCTCAATTCCTCGACGAAACAAGTGGGCTCGAGGACAAGCGGGGACCGCTTCTCGTCCAGTTGCCTCCCTCCCTCGAGTTTGCCCCGCGTGTCGCGGCGGACTTCTTCGGCAGCCTGCGGACGTGCTACGACGGATTCGTTGTCTGCGAACCCCGCCACGCTACGTGGTTCACGGCGCCCGCCGAGGCGCTGCTGATGGAACACCGCGTTGCACGGGTCGCGGCCGACCCGCCCCGCGCGGAGAGTGGGGGATCGCCTGCGGGTTGGGCGGAGATTGCCTACTACCGCCTCCACGGGCGCCCACGGACGTACTGGACGCGCTACGATTCCAATTATCTGCACGGTCTTGCCGATGTGCTCCGTAAGCCCACTGCCGCGGCGGAGACCTGGTGCGTGTTTGACAATACGGCCAGCGGAGCCGCACTCGAGAACGCGGAGGAGCTTCAGATGCTCCTCTGACGAGGGCCAGACGGGCACAGCCCATGCAAACCCGTTCGGCCATGCCATCGGCGCCGACCGACAAAGACCCGCGTCACGCGACATCGCTGGCGAACCCGATCCGCTCGAATATTCGGCTGGTCGCGGAACTCGAGCGTGCGACACGCAGCCGACGATCGTGCGGCGCCCGGCTCAGCGACGCAATCACGCTGATCGCCGGAAGCGAGTGGTCCATCGCCGCCCACGCGGGCTGGTTTGGCCTCTGGATCGCGGCCAACAGTGGTGTCTCGTCACTCAAGCCGTTCGACCCCTATCCCTTCAGTCTCTTGACGTCCATCGTCAGCCTGGAGGCGATCTTTCTCACCCTCTTCGTGCTCGCGAGCCAGAACCGTCTCACCCGCGAAGCCGATAAGCGTGCGCAGCTCGACCTTCAAATCAACCTCCTCGCCGAACAGGAAATGACGCTGGTGTTGCGGCTGCTGCATGAAGTGACGGACCACTTGCACTTGACAAAAACGACGCAGTCGAAGGAATTCCGCGCGTTGAGCGCGGCGACCGATGTGGTCGGGCTCTTACGCGAACTGGAGGACACGATCCAGACCGAGAAGACGAGCGCCCCCACATAGCGGAAGTAGTGCTTGCGGTCGAATCGGCACGAACCGTGCACCGACGCAAGTGGCAGTTAGCGGAGGACACATGGCCGCCAGTAGGGCATCAGGCCGGCAACGCCGGATCCAAAGACAGGTCGCGGCGGCGGACCGGCGGCGACCGAAAGAAAAGGTCGCGCGCGCGATGCAGGCGGGGGCGCGTCGGTATCCAGCGCCGCCGTTCGCCACGCAGCATCAGCGCAAACCTGGCTCGGAGGCTGGCCTGGTGCCGGCGCCGCTGTACGAGGCACCGTTCTATGTAGGGTCGGGAAAGCTCGCAGGCAAGGTGGCGTTGATTACGGGCGGCGACTCGGGCATCGGGCGCGCGGTGGCAATCCTGTTTGCCCGAGAAGGGGCGGACGTCGCCGTCGCGTATCTCGACGAGCACGAGGACGCGAAGGAAACGCAGGCGCGGGTAGCGGCTGAAGGCAGGCAGTGCATCCTCATTCCCGGCGACGTGTCCATGCAGTCGTTTTGCGAGAGGGCGGTCGCCCGCACGGTCAAAACGTTCGGCCGCTTGGATGTCCTTGTGAACAACGCGGCGTTCCAGATTCACGTCTCTCGGTTCGAGGACCTGACACCCAGGCATTTCGACGAAACCTTGAAGACCAACCTGTATGGATATTTCTACATGGCACAGGCCGCAGTCAGGCGCATGAAGTCGGGCGCTGCCATCGTGAACACCGGGTCGGTCACCGGGATTCTGGGGAACGAAGGGTTACTGGACTACTCGATGACCAAAGGCGGCATCCACGCATTTACGCGCTCGTTGGCGACCCACCTCGTGCCGCGGGGCATTCGGGTGAACGCCGTTGCGCCGGGGCCGGTCTGGACCCCGCTGAACCCGTCCGACAAGATCGCCAAAGACCTCCGCACCTTCGGTGCGGACACGCCGATGAAGCGGCCTGCGCAGCCGGAGGAAATTGCCCCTGCCTACGTTTTTCTTGCGTCGCCACACTGTTCCAGCTACATCACGGGGGAAATCCTGCCGATTATCGGCGGCTACACGGGGGCATAGGTGCTTCCCAGCGACCACCGCGGCCGCCCGCTGCGACGCTCAGCGTCGTCTCAAGCGTCCGAACTCGAACAGCGCCTGATCTCGTGACTGCTTGCGCTGCCATCGGTCGAGGAGCAGCCGCGCCGCGAGGAAGCCGAATGTCATACCGTTCCCGCCGTAGCCCAGGGCAAACCAGTGGCCAGGGTAACGGTGGTGCGGCCCGATGTACGGAAACGTGTCGGGCGTCATCGCGAAGAGACCTTCCCACGCGTACGCCGTGTCGATGCCGGCGAGCGCCGGCCATCGTGTTTCGAAGTCCGCGCGCAGTTCCGCGATGGCTGCCGCGAAGTGGCGGCGGCCCCGCCCGCCAGGGCGGACGAGACGGTCGCCTCCGCCGAGCAGAAGGCGATGGTCCTCAGTCCACCGCGCGTAGTGGTACGGGCGCTCGGTGTCCCACACCATCACGTCCGAGAGGCCTAGTTGGTGACGCTCGTGAGCGCTAACCGGCTCCGTCGCAAGAACGTAGGTGCGGTACATTCGAAATCGTCCCGCGAGTGGCCGAAACCGCGACGTCGCATAGCCGGTCGCGACCACCACCCGTTCGCACTCGAGCGTTCCCTGGCGCGTCCACAACCGGACATGACCGCCCTCAGAGACGATACGCCGCACGGCTGAGCGTTCGAAGACGTGGGCGCCCTCGGCGACGGCAGCGCCCAGAACGCCCACGCACGCGCGATACGGATCGAACCGGGCGCTGCCCCGGGTACGAATGGCGCCGCGCCCGGTGAGGCCCGTGGCCCGGCGGAGCGCGCCGGGCTCGAGCCACGTCACGTCGAATCCAGTGCGGCTGCGGAGCTGGTACTCGGCGCGGAGCCGCGCGACGCCGTTTGCGTCGGCGGCATAGTAGATGGCATCGCTGCTGGTCAGGCCACACGCAATCCGCAGTCGGCGCAACAGCGCGACAAGTGCGTTCGAGGACTCGCGGCTCATCTGCCACATCCGCCGGCTTCTGCGCGCGCCATAGCGTTCCGCGAGCTCCGACAGTTCGACATCCGGCTCCTGCAGCAAGAGCGCGGAACTGGCCGCCGTGCTGCCTCGCCCGACGACTTCGCCTTCAAGAACGGTCGTTGGGATGCCCGCCGACGCGAATGCGTGCGCGACCAGGGCGCCGGTCATCCCACCACCCACAATCGCCACACGCGTGGCGTGGCGCCCGGAAAGG
>JBEQUD010000055.1:0-2846 GCA_040349235.1 Acidobacteriota bacterium | reverse complement strand
ACGCGGCGGTGGCTGCTCGGGGGCATTTTCGGCGCCGTGGCCACGGCCACGCGCGTCAACGGCATCCTGATGTGGCCGGCGCTCGCCTGGATTGTATGGCGGGAGGTCGGCCCCGAGCGGCGCGAGCGCGTCCGCGCGGCGGTGGGGTTGCTGCTTGTCGGGGCTGGTCTCGGCCTGTACTCGCTCTACATCTACAACCTGACGGGGAACCCGCTCGAGTGGGCGGCGTCGATTCAGCGGTGGGGCTACTATCCGGGCGGGGCGCCGTGGATGGAACCGGTGCGCGTGCTTCGCGCGCTGTGCACGCACCCCTACCGTTATCTGACCACCGACCACATGGCGCCCTACGACACGCTGTACGGGGTGTGCGGCATCCTGTTCCTCGCCGCCGTTCCGTTCGTCTGGCGGAAGCTGGGGGCCGCGTACGGCCTCTTCATGCTCCTGAACCTGTACTTGCCGTTGTCGTCAGGCACCTTCGAGGGCGTGGGGCGCTACTGCGCGGTGCTGTTCCCGTGCTTCATCTGGCTGGCGAGCATGCGCTCCCGCGTCGTGACGACCGGCCTCGTCGTAGGTTTCGCGCTCGTGTACACGCTGGCCCTCTCGCTGTTCGCGACGATGCACCCGCTGTTCTGATCTGGGCGTTCTGGTATCGGCGTTCTGACAGGGGCGTTCTGGCAGCGCTGTTCTTCCGCGAGCGTCAGTGATGCCGCCGGGTGATGTAGACCGCGGCGCCCGACAGGGAGAACAGCATGACGAGGGCCGTTGGCACGAGCGAGACGAGCAGCGCAGACTCGATCGGCAGCCCCAACCTCGAGAAATACAACGAGAACGTGGCCTCGCGCACGCCGAAGCCGTTGATCGACACGGGGGCCATCTGGATGACGAACGATAGCGGCACGATGACCGCCAGATCCCACGGGCCGATGCCGATGCGCAGCGCGTGTGCCACGGCGATGTAGAAGCCGACAGTCGCGGTCTGCACGAAGATCGCGCCGGCGAAGCAGCCGGCGAGCGCGGCGGGCTGGTTCCGGAATTTCGACAGCACGCTGGTGAGCTTCTCGATGCGGCCGTCGATCCACTCGGGATGGAAGATGCGGAGTGGCTGCAGCATCCGGCCGAACCCGGCGGGGGCGAGGACGGCGGGGGCGGTCACGCCGGCCCCGATGAAGAACCCGGCCCAGAGCCACGCGGGAAGGATGGGGAGCGCGGCCTGGCGCCCGCCGCCCGCGGCAAGCGTGGCGCCGCACGCGGCCACGAGGACGAGGGCCATGAGCCCGAGCGCCCGGTCCACGAGCACGACCGTGGTGGCCAGGGTCATCGAGCCGCATGGCTTCGTCGTGTCGCGAATGCGGATCACGTCGCCGCCGATATTGCTCGGCAGAAAGTTGTTGAAGAAGGAGGCCACGAGAAACGACCCAGCCAGAGGGCGGAGGCGGACGTGCACGCCCTGCGCGTCGAGCAGGAGGTGCCAGCGCCAGACGCTGGCCACGGCCGTGAGGCCGTAGATGCCGAGCGCGATAGCAAGCCAGGGGATGGATGCCGTGCGCGCGCTGGCCCAGAGGCGGCCCATGTCGATGCGGGAGAAGAGGAGCCAGAGCAGAACGACGCTGACGACGAGCTTGAGCGCGGTGATCGCGTACCGCCGCCCGAACGATTCTGCTGGTGCTGTGGACATGGGGAACGCGAACTTCGCTGCGGTGCTGGCGGAACCTCATCAGTGTACTACGGTTTCGTGCGAAAATCACTCATCCGTGCGCATTCTGATGATCGCCCCCGAGCCGTTTTTCGAGCCGCGGGGCACGCCCTTCAGCGAGTACCACCGCATCCGTGCGCTCACGGCGCTTGGCCATGAGGTCGATCTCGTCACCTACCCGTTCGGCCGTGACGTCAACATGCCCGGCCTGCGTGTCTTCCGCAGTCTGCGGCCGCCGTTCCTGCGCGGCGTCAAGATCGGGCCGTCGCTGGCGAAGCTGCCTCTTGATGCGTTCCTGACGCTGACGGCGTTCGGCCGCGCGCTCCGCGGGCGGTACGACGCGATCCACTCGCACGAGGAGGGTGGGCTCATCGGCGTCGTCCTCGCGGGGCTGCTGCGCGTGCCGCATCTCTACGACATGCACTCCAGCCTGCCGCAGCAGTTGGGTAACTTCGCGTTCAGCCGGTCCCCGCTCGTCTATCGGGTGTTTCTGTCGATCGAGCGCCTGATGATCCGGCGTTCGCGTGTGGTCATCGTCATCTGTCCCGCCTTGCAGGAAACGGTGCGCGGCATCGAGCCTGGCGCGCGAACCGTGCTCATCGAAAACGCCCCGGGTTCCGCCGAAGACGAAGCGACCGCCGACGAGGCCCGCGCCATCCGGCGCGGCCTTGCGGTGTCCGACGACACGCCGCTGGTGCTGTACACCGGTACCTTCGAGGCCTACCAGGGGCTGGACCTTCTGTTCGCGGCGATGGCCATCGTTCGCCGCACGCACCCGCAGGCGCGCCTGGTGCTCGCAGGTGGGAAGCGCGACCAAGTCGAGCGTGCGCGGGGCGAGGCGCGCGCGGCGGGCATCGAGGACGTGACGCTGTTTGTCGGCGAGCGTCCAGCGGAGGAGATCCCTGCGTATCTCCTTGCGGCGAACGTGCTCGTCTCGCCGCGATCGCGAGGGACGAACACGCCGCTCAAGATCTACCAGTATCTGCGCTCGGGGAAGGCCATTGTGGCGACGCGGCTTTTGACCCACACGCAGGTTCTCAGCGACGACACGGCGATCCTCACCGAAGTCAGTGCGGAGGCATTCGCGGCGGGTATCACCGCCGCGCTCCTCGATCCTGCCCGGTCGGCGATGCTCGGCGAGCAGGCCCGCCGG
>JBEQUD010000054.1:0-4013 GCA_040349235.1 Acidobacteriota bacterium | reverse complement strand
CAGTTCGCCGCCCACTGCACCAGTCCCGCCAGGTTGCCGCAGCGGTCGGGCCGGCCGGCTGCGTCCCTGTCGCGTGCCGGGAAGTTACGCCTCCGCTCATACTCTCCCGCCCCCACGTTGACTATCGGGACAATTCATCAGTAGTCGGTCACGGCGAATACCGGCAACGCTGACGCGTTGGCCACGGATCGTGCGTCACGAAGTCAACGTGACGAATCGCTTCGGCGCAACTTCCATCCACCGATCTGAACGGCGCGCTCCAAGGGACGCAGCCGCCCGGCACGACCGCTGCGGCATGATAGCGGTTGGACGGCATCGGGCGCGGCGCCCAGTTCGAGCGCGGCCGGGCCGAGCCGCCAAGGATGGAAGAACGGCGCATGGGTGATGCCGCAGATTTGCTCCCACCCCGTCAAGGAGCAAGTCGTTCGATTCGCCAACCGTCGTCGTACTTTCGAAATGTGGCGCGTCCTGTCTCTTTGCCCTCCGTCGCGAGCCCGAATGCACTCCCCGCCGGCGTCGATGCCCACTCCGATTCGTAGTCGACAAGGGTCGTCGTGGCATCTTGTTCAATCAGTCCGGTCACCCGTACCAAGCGCTGCACCTCGAACGAGAAACTGCTATCGGGAGTGATCCCCATCTGCGTAGCCTTGTCCGTAAGAACGCATTGCCACCGCACCAACGTCAGGTCTTTCGCCAATGGCGGATTGAAGAAGAAGGCCTCAATCCTTCTAACGGCAGCGTCACATATTGCGGGAACAATGGAATTTCTCGTCAAGGGGGTCTGAGAGTAGACGAAGCGAGAATTCGGGACACAGACGCTTCTCCCTTGGTTGAATCAGTCAGCCACCGTCGCAGCACACCAAGCGCCCACAAGTGCAGAGACCCTATCGAGAGCCACAGCGCAACTTCCATCCACCGATCTGAACGGCACGCTCCAAGGGACGCCGCCGCCCGGCACGACCGCTGCCCTGCTGGCGGTTGGACGGCATCGGTCGCAGCTCCCCGTTCGAGGGCGGCCGGTCTGGAATGTACTAACGGTGCGCTGCCGGTTATCAACGCGGCGAGCCAGTTCCCCGTGATCCGGACAGGTGGAATTGCCCGTGTCGGTGCGTGCCATGTACGGGCCATGCTCGAATCAGCTGGTGGTCGCCGCGGTAGCGGACAGGTACAACCGGAAGCGTGCCGTTCCGGCGCCCGAGACAGGCGACAAGCCAGCGGGTTGGCAGGCTGGGCTGGCCGTGGGGAGCAGCGGCCGATGCCGCCCAACCGCGGACAGAAACATGCGGCCGACACCGGTGTCCCGCGCCAACTGCGCGCCGCACGGCCTGACCGCGCCGCCGCCGCTAACGTTCGTTGAGGATGCCGGCCCCGCCGGTCAGGCACTGGAGGTTGGGCGCGGTGGCGATGGCGCTGCCCGGGTTCCAGCCGCAGCAGTACCGGATGCAGGCGGCTGGCGGCTCGTACTTGTCCTTCAGCGTCTTGCGGTACTCCGGGTAGAGCGTCTCCGCGCCGCCGAGGATGGCTTCGACCGGGATGTGGTACCGCGTCGTCATCTCCTTCACCGACGGATTCTCCCCGAGTGGATAGGCCGCCACCGCCGTCTCGTCTTGTGACGCCACTTCGGCCTCCGGCGCGCAAGGGCTCGGGGTCGGCGACATGGCGACCGTCGGATCGAGCTGCCAGGTGCGGCTGACCACGTGCGACCTGGTGAGGTAAACCGGATCCTCGATCACGGCGGTGACGGTCAGCGTGTCCGCGTGTCGCGACATGTGCATCGTGAAGGAGGCCTTGTCGCTCGTCGGCACCCCGTTGCGGCGCAGGTACCCGTCCTTGAAGTGCGTGACGCGGGCCGTCAGCGTGTTGCCCTCCCAGACGCCCGTCGCGAACCCCGCAAACGTGTGCAGGGCGTTCTCGGACGGGTGCGGCCGGCCGTCCATCCAGATCTTGATGATCGCGCGATCGACGGCCGCGCTGATGTTCCACGCCACGACCTGGCCGCTCGAGGGGTCGGTATCCGCCCAGAGACGCAGGCCCTGCGGTCCGAACACCACGTAGTAGGGCGGATAGTAGATGCACTGCCGCTCGGGCATGGACAGCACGCTGGCTGAATACCGCAGGGCGCGCGCCCGCGCCTCCGCGTTGATGGGAAGGCCGAGGTAGTCTACGGCGTCTGGGCCCGGGCTCCGATCCTGCCAGTCTTCGTGGAGGCGAATCACCCAGTTGCCGGCCAGGTCGATCTGGGCGGAGGCCGTGCCGGCCATCATCGTCGCCGCGAACAAGAACAACGCGATCTTCTTCATAGCGCTACCACCTGGCCGAACAGGGCGTGGGATCCCACTTGGCGCCGTTGGCTTCTTTCTGGAAATTGGTGCTGGTCAAGAAGCGGTCCTGCAGATACTTGGGGTCGTCAACATACGTGGTGATGATGATCCACTGGTCGCCGTTCTGTTCCTTGTGCAGGTCCCAGTATTCGGTCAGCGCGACGTCGGCGCTGTAGGGGACGCCGTTCTTGCGCAAGTAGCCCGGCCGCAGTCCGGTGGTCACCACCTTGAGGTCGCCGAACGTCGGCGAGGGCGTCCCGGGCGTGCCTGTGCGCACGGGCCCAGGGCGGCTCATCTCCCACTCCGCCACCGAGTACCCCTGCCACGAGGGCGCAAGGCCTGCGGGCGGCTTGGTGCCGAAGTGCAGCAGGCGCGTCTGGGTGCCCGCATCGGTTTCGACCTTCAACGTCGTGTCGTCCTGCCAACTGATCCGGAGCCGGCCGGGAATGCGCATCAAACCGGGCGCTCCGTACGACCGACACGCTTCGCCCGCCGCTTCGTCCTGCGCGGGATCCCACGAATCCGCTACGCGCTTCCCTTCGGGCGTCATCGGGACGCTCGCGTAGTCACCCTTTGCCGGGGTGACCATGCGGAAGCGCCAGTCCTCGCTGACGATGGAGACCCAGTTGCCCGTCAGGTCGATGGGGGCCGCGGCCTTCGGCGTCGGTGGCACCGCAGCTGGCCGCCCGGCCGCGGCGGGCGCCTGCGCGGCCGCGAGGTCCGCGCACAGGAGCAGGCCGGCCGCCATCAGGACACGCTGCGCTCGCCCGCGGGTCATTTCTTCACCGCCAGGCCCTTGTAGATGGCCTCCACGAACATGTCCGTCGTCCAGGCGCCGGTGTCAGCGCCGTAGCGGCCCCGATAGCCCTGCGTGGGGTTCGCGGCCTTGATCTGCTCGAGGGTCATTCCCTTGGCGATGAAGCGCCGCACGGAATCCCGGACGATCGTCACCATGTCGCGGTACTCGACCACTTCGGCCTGCTCGCAAACGCGCCCATGCCCGGGAATGACGCGCGTCCCACCCTCCTTGAACGGCAGCGGGATGGAGGGAATCGTCAGGTCGATCAACCGGTTCAATGCGTCGAGCTCGCCCTGGATGCTGCCCCCGCGGGCGACATCGATCACGGGAAACCGCGTGACGTCGAAAACGTCGCCGGCCACCACGACATCCGACCGGCGGAAGAAGACGATGCTGTCCCCGTCGGTGTGCGCGGCTGGCTGATACAGCACCTGGATGCCCTCGCCGTTGACGTAGAGCGTCTTCTGCTTGCGCGTATAGCTTTCCGTCGGCCACGCCGACACCGGATAGAGCGTGTGCTCACCGACCTGCGCACTCATCCGGGTGAGCACCTCTTCCCGGGAAATGATGCCGGCGGCCCCGCCGCTGGCGACCGAGGCGACGGACACGCCACCGAGCGCGCGACCAGCCTTCGAAAGCTTCTCGTTGCCGCCGACGTGGTCCGCGTCGGCATTCGTGTTGATGACGTAGCGAATCGGCTGGTCGGTAATCTTCTTCACCGCCGCGACGACCGCATCGGCCGTCTGCGCGGTGCCGGCATCGACGACGATGACACCTTCGGCACCCACCTGGACGGCGATGTTGCCGCCCGCCCCGGCAATCATGTAGAAGTCCGGCTGGAGTTGGACGACGTCCAACGCGTCCGCGGACGCCGGTTTCTGGGCAGCGACATC
>JBEQUD010000045.1:0-3229 GCA_040349235.1 Acidobacteriota bacterium | reverse complement strand
GGCGCGCGGCGCGCAGCTCGAACCGCCCGTCCGCCGACAGCACGGGTTCGACGCCGTCGATGGACGTGGAGAATGCCGCCCGCGCCTGGATGACGTCCAGCGCGGCGGCCGCGTCCACCGTTCGCTCGACGTCCTCGCTGCGGCCGCGGAACGCATCGGTGAGCGCGAGGAGGATGCGCAGGACCTCCTCTTGCTCCTGCTCTTCGAGCCCGACGATGTCGTTGCTGATCTCGACGGTGGCGAGAGGCTCGAGAAAGAGGCTTGCGCCGCTCGCCGACGAGCCGTGCACGATGCCCGGGATCGAGCCGCGATGCTCGGCCTTGACGACCAGGACCGCGCGCCCCCCGCGTTCGGTGACGATCTGCTCTTGGAGGTGCTTGGACGCGTCCCTGCCGCGCAGATAGCCTTCGAGCGTTGCGCGCAGTCGCGTGCGCTGCTGCCGCAGCCGATCGCGCAGCGTCTTGAGCGCCGCGCTCGCGTGATCGACGACGTAGCCGGAGGCGTCGATGGCCCGGTGAATGGCCGCAGTCTCGCTCTCGAAGGAGGCCGCGCGGCCGCCGAGGGCACCCAGGTGCGGGAACGACCCCGGTGTTCGTCGAATCGCGGCCCGCGTGTCATCGACCGAATCGAAGAACGCCGCGAGGCCGAGCAAGCGCTGTGCTTCGAGCGGGCGCCCGACGACCCCGAGGGCGCCGAGCGTGTCCGTCAGCCCGGGTGCGGCGCGGAGGGGAAAGGCCCCCCCTGCCTCGAGAAAACGGACGGCCTCGGTCGTGCGTGCCAGGAGCGCGGCCACCTCGTCGGGGGCGGTCGATGGCTGGAGCTGGGCCAGCCGCCTCGCCCCCATGGGGGTGAGCGCAAGCTCGGCGACGGCCGCCACGATCCGGTCGAATTCGAGGGCCCTCAGGGCGCCAGGCTGCATACGTGAATTTCGGAAGGAGCCGCGCCGGAGACACGGCGGGCAACCGCCTATGTTATCGCGGATGGCGGATTGCCGCCAGCCGACATTTCGCCGTTGGCGGCCAGAGGGGGAAGGGCTGGTCTCCCGCCTCCTATAAATGATTGATAAGGCTCGCGATGTTGGCCGCCCCGAACCCGTTGTCGATGTTGACCACGGAGACGCCGGCCGAACAGCTGTTGAGCATCCCGAGGAGTGCGGCGATCCCGCCGAAACTGGCCCCGTACCCGATGCTCGTGGGCACTGCGATCACCGGGACGCTGACCAGGCCCGCGATGACGCTCGGCAACGCGCCCTCCATGCCCGCGACCACGATGACGACGCGGGCGGCGGCCAGTTGTGCGCGCTCGCCGAGGATCCGGTGGAGGCCTGACACGCCGACGTCGTAGAGCCGCACGACAGCGTTGCCCATCAGCTCTGCGGTACGCGCCGCCTCTTCTGCTACGGGCAGGTCGGAGGTGCCCGCTGCCGCGACGACGATCGTGCCGTGTCCTGGCGCGACATCCTGCTGGCGGCAGGTGATGAGGCCCGCGTCGGCGAAGTAGATGGCCTCGGGCACGCGAGCCTGCACGGCCTCGGCCGCGTCGGGGGTTGCGCGGGTCACGAGCAGCGTCGATCCGCGCGCGACGATTTCGGCCGCGATCGCCGCAATCTGCGCGGGCGTCTTCCCAAGGCCGAGCACGACCTCCGGAAACCCCTGGCGGAACGCGCGGTGGTGGTCCACCCGGGCGAACCCGAGGTCCTCGAACGGGCGCGCGCGAAGCGCCTCGATGATTTCGCCATGGGCTGCTTGGGGGGCCATCGAGCCGTTCGCGACCTGGTCGAGCAATTCCCGCAGCTGTTTGTTTGACGTCACCGGAACCCGCCAGTAATATTAAGTCATCATGTCTGCCCACCATGACGCACGCTGAAACCCTTACCCTCGCCGCCTACTTTTTTGTCCTGATTATCCTCGCGATCTACGGCTGGCACCGGTACTACCTCGTCTACCTCTACATGAAGTACCGGGACAAGGGCCCCGTGGCCACCGCGGCGCTCGATCCGACGCCCGTGGTGACGATCCAGTTGCCGCTCTACAACGAGATGTACGTCGCCGACCGGCTCATCACCGCTGTCTGCCGGATCGACTATCCGAGGGACCGGCTCGAAATCCAGGTGCTCGACGACTCGGTGGACGAGACCCAGAGCATCGCCGAGCTCGCGGTGCGCCGCTTCGCCGAGCAGGGCATCGACATCAAGTACTACCATCGCACCGATCGCAGCGGCTACAAGGCGGGCGCGCTCGAAGCCGGTCTGAAGACGGCGCGTGGCGAGTTCGTCGCCATCTTCGACGCCGATTTCATTCCGCCGACGGACTTCCTCACCAAGCTCATGCCGCACTTTGCCGACCCCGGAATCGGCATGGTGCAGGCGCGCTGGGGCCACATCAACCAGGACTACTCGCTGCTGACGAAGATCCAGTCGATTCTGCTCGACGGGCATTTCGTGCTCGAGCACGGCGGACGCAACCGCAGCGGGCGGTTCTTCAACTTCAACGGCACGGCCGGCGCGTGGCGCCGCACGGCCATCGACGATGCGGGCGGCTGGCAGCACGACACGCTGACCGAAGACCTCGACCTGAGCTATCGCGCGCAGCTCCGGGGATGGCGGTTCGTGTTTCTCACCGATCTCATCGCCCCCGCGGAAGTGCCCGTCGAGATGAACGGCTTCAAGTCGCAGCAGCACCGCTGGGCAAAGGGCTCCGTTCAGACGTGCATGAAGCTGCTGCCGCGCATCCTGCGGTCGAATCTGCCGATCGGCGTCAAGGCGGAGGCGTTCTTCCACCTCACGGCGAACTTCAACTACCCGTTGATGTGCGTCCTGTCGGTCCTGATGTTCCCGTCGATGGTGATCCGCTACAACATGGGGTGGTACGAGATGCTCCTCATCGATGTACCGCTGTTCTTCGCCGCGACGTTCTCGGTTTGCAACTTCTACATGGTGTGTCAGCGCGAAATCCACCGCGACTGGCGCGCGCGCATCAAGTATCTGCCCTTCCTGATGTCGATCGGCATCGGGCTGTCGATCAACAACACGCGCGCCGTGTTCGAGGCGCTCTTCAACAAGCAGACGGAATTCGCGCGCACCCCGAAGTACCGCATCGAGGCCGATGCCGACGAGTGGGTGGGGAAGAAGTACCGGCAGTCGGTGTCCGTCCAGCCGCTCATCGAGCTCGCGCTCGGCTTGTATTTCACGGCCACGGTGTTCTACGCGCTCGCCAACCAGATCTACGGG
>JBEQUD010000033.1:0-3805 GCA_040349235.1 Acidobacteriota bacterium | reverse complement strand
AGGCCATGGGCAGTTCCACCGTGAAGACAGCGCCGCCCTCCGGATGATTGGCCGCGCTGATGTGCCCGCCGTGATCCTGGACGATGCCGTAGGTGATGGCCAGGCCGAGGCCGGTGCCCTGCCCGACGTCCTTGGTCGTGTAGAACGGCTCGAACATGTGCGACAACACGTCGGGGGCCATGCCGCGCCCCGTATCCCGCACGGTGACGACGACCATCGGCCGCCCGGGCGCCACGGCGGTCGTAATGTCGATGCGGCCGCCCTTCCGGGTGGAAGCGACCGCGTCTTCCGCGTTGATGATCATGTTCAGAAAGACCTGGTGCAGCAGCAGAGGGTCGCTCTGCACGCGCGGCAGTTTGTCGTCGTAGTGTCGCACGACTTCGATGTCGGCGGCGCGGCACGCCGCCGCCCGGAGGGCCACGACCTTCTGCAGGACGCCGTTCAGGCTGACGGCCCGGCGGCCAATCCGCCGCGAGCCGGCAAAGAGCAGCAGGTTGCGGACGATCTTGGCGGCGCGCTCGGCCTCGCGCGAAATGGTCTGGACGTCGCGCCTGAGGTTCTTGGGGAACGCACCGGTGACGCGCAGCAGCTCGAGGTGCCCGAGCACCCCTTGCAGGGGGTTGTTCAACTCGTGCGCGATGCCGGCGACGAATTGGCCGAGGGCCGCGAGCTTCTCCGACTGCGTCAACCGCCGCCGCAGTTCCTCGCGTTCGGCCTCGAGCATGGTCTCCGGCGTCAGGTCGCGCGCGACGAGCACGCTGCCGGCGCGCTCGCGCCCGCGGTTGAGCAGGTCCGTCACCGTCACGGTGAACGGACCCTTCAGAACCGAGTCCACGATCTCGCGCTGGGTTGCGGCGCGGGTGCCGCCACCGTCCGGCTCGGCCGCCAGGGCGGCGAGCCACGCTGCCAGTTCGGGGCCGACGAACTCGGCGACGGGCCGCTCCACCAGCTGGTCGCGCGTCTTCCCGACGCGTGACGCGAAGGCGTTGTTCGCGTGGACGATGTGTCCCTCGGCGTCGTAGACGACCACGAGGTGGGCGATGGAGTCGAACGTTTCCTGCAGCTGTCGCCGAGACCGCATGAGGTCGTCGAGCAGCTGCAGGTTCTCGACCGCACTCGACAGCTGCCGCCCGATCTCGTCGGCACGGTCGAGGAGAGCCAGTTCGTCCCCGGCCTCGATGCGCACCCCTTCGAACACCACCGTCCCGAGCGCCCGTCGGCAGCCCCGAAGAGGGACGGTGACCGTACACGTGGCCATTGGCTGGTCGGCCGGCATCGCGGCCTTGGCGTCCAACGCGATCTCGGCGCGTGCGTGCCGCATGGCCGCGGCCACAGGCGAGAGGACTTCGTCGGCATCGACAGGGACACCGCGCGCCGCGTGTGCGCCGTCGGAGGACGCACGCAGCACCAGCAGGCGCGCGCGTCGGTCGTGAAGCCAGACCGACGTGCGGTCTGCCCCGAACAGGCGGCTCGCGCCCTCGCAAAATGCGGCGAGCGGCGTGCCCAGTTGCAGCGTCGTGGAAATCCCCTGCGCGAAGTCCTCGAGGAGCCGCCGCAGCTCGTGATGCAGTTCTTCGCGCTGGCGCAGCCGGCATATCTCCAGCGCCACGACGAACGCGTCGGCCACGTGGTCCGCGCCGGGGCCGACGGCAGCCGGGGCCCGGCCGGCGAAGCCGACGGCCAGTAGGCCGATACGATCGCTACCCTTGCGGAGTGCCAGCAGCAGTACGGCGCGGGTCTCGAGCTGCGCGGCGAGGTCCGGCATCTCGCGGTCCGCGTCGGTGACCAGAACCGGCTCGCCTCGGCCGAAGGCATCGGCGATGATGGCGGCGTCCCGAGGGCCCGGGACCCACGGCTCTGAGGGCAGCATCTCCAGACCGAAGCCCGAGGTCGCGTGCAGGATCCCGTTCCGAGGATTGTGCTCGAAGAGCAGCGACCGCTCCCCGCCGGTGGATTCGAGGGCGTGCTGGTGCAGATGCGGAAGCAGATCACCTAGGCCGGTCGTCCGCGCGAGCAGAGTGGCCAGCGGCGGCGGGGCCGGCTCCGTCACGGCACCGGCTGCCGGCGGCGGCGTCACGCGTCTCGGGGTCATGTCTGGAGGCATCGAGGGTCGGACTGGACGGGTCAGGCCCCACGCGCCTGTGCTGGGATTGTACGCGATGGGCGGGTCCCGGACCATCGCGCCGCCGCCCGACGGCCCCTGCCCGAGCAGATGTGGGGGGCTAGAATTACCGAGACGGCGCTCGCGGCGGGCAGGCCATTTGCCCCGGCCGCGCGTCTAAGGACGATAGAGAGGGGCGCCTTCCCAGGTACATGACGTCTACTGACGAGGAGCTTGTCGCGCGCTCGATTGGCGGCGACGCGGACAGTTTCAATCAACTCGTGTTGCGCTGGGAGCGGCCCATCTATGCCCTGGCCTACCGGACCATCGGCCGGGAGGAAGAGGCCCGCGACGTCTGCCAGGAGACGTTTCTGCGCGCCTTTCGCGCCCTGCCGGGGTTTCGTGGCCAGGCGAAGTTCTCGTCGTGGTTGTACCGGATTGCGCTCAACCTGTGCCGCGACTGGATCCGCCGCGAGCGGCGCGCCGCCATCGTTCAGCCGCCCGAGAACGTCGATCTGCTCGATCTGGCCGCGGCGACCGAGCCCTCCGAGTCCATCGAGGACTTGGTTGCGCGGAAAGACCTGACGCGGATCGTCGAAGAGGCCATGGCCCGTCTGCCAGGCGATCAGCGGACGGCCATCGTGCTGAAGGAATACCACGGTCTGACATTCCAGGAAATCGCCGACTTGATGGGCTGCCCACTGAGCACTGTCAAGACGCGGTTGTATCAAGGGTTAGCGGTGCTGCGTCGGGACTTGGCACGGACGACGGTGGCGGCGCGATGACGCGCCGGTGGATGAGGTTATGACCGAACTGACCTGTGGATACCCGGGCGACCGGGAGGCGGCCATCGTTTCTTACCTGTACGACGAAGGGGAGTCGGAGGCGCGCGCGGCGTTCGACGTCCACCTCGATACGTGTGCACGATGCCGGGACGAGGTCGCGGCGTTCGAGGGCCTGCGGACACAACTGCGCCAGTGGACGCCGCCCGAGCCCGCCGGCTTGCCCGGTGGGCGCCCTTTCGGCGGCGCGGACGCATCCCGGGGCTGGACTGCCATCCCCGTCTGGGCGCAGATGGCGGCTGCCGTGCTGGTGCTCGGCGTCGCGGCGGGCGTCGCCCGCCTCGACATTCGCTACGACGCGAACGGGCTCCGGGTACGAACAGGATGGTCACCCGACGCCGCTGCGACGCCCCCCGCCTCGCCGGCCCCAGGCGGTGACGCCGAGTGGCGAGCCGCGCTTTTCGCACTCGAGCGCCGGCTCGACGCTGCCTCTGCGAACACTGTCTCGACGAACACTGTCGCTGCGAGCACAGCCACGGTGAGTGCTGCTTCGGTGAATGCTGCCTCGGTGAACGATGTGCCCGCGGAGACGCTCCGCCGCGTGCGCGCCCTCGTCGAGGAAGGCGAGCGCCGCCAGCAACGCGAACTGGCGCTGCGCCTCGGGGAGGTGCTGCGGGACGTCAACGCACAGCGGCAGTCGGACCTCGCGCGGATCGATCGCAGCATCGGCGCGATGCAGAACAGCACCGGGCTCGAGATCCTGCGGACGCGCGAGACCATCAACGACATCAACAACTACATCGTGCGCACGTCCTCGCAGCGGCCGCAATGATCACAGAAGCAGTGAGTAGCGGAACAGTGATGTCGCGGAACAGTGATGTAGCGGAACAATGAGTAGCGAAGCAATGAGCAGGAGGCAGAT
>JBEQUD010000021.1:0-3204 GCA_040349235.1 Acidobacteriota bacterium | reverse complement strand
CCGTGCCCCCGCCGACGAGGGTCCACGCCACCGCACCAACCAGGGCGACCGCCTGCGCCAGCTGCACGATGTTGGCCAGGAAGTGCGCGAGCAGCGCCTGCAACGCTTCGATGGCCAGGTCGGCCACGGCACGAAGGACGGCGAGCACGGACACGACGCGCAGCAGCCAGACGCCGGTCGTCCCCAGGTGCAGCCGTGCGGCGAGCTGGGGTGCGAAGATGTTGAACGGCACGAGCGCGACCAGCAGCAGTCCCATCCGCAGCCGCACGACCCGGCCCAGAAAGGCCTCGACCTCCAACCGCCCGGCCGTCCGTTCGAGCCCCGGCACGAACTGGTTCACTGAAGACGGGAGGCCGATTTCCGAATGCGCCAGCAGCGTGTTCAGGACGCCGAGCGCCACATCGTAGAGGCCCGACTGCAGGCCGAACCCGCGGCGGATCATCACCGAGGCCGCCAGGTTGACGATGGTGATGACGGGCAGCATCGACGCGTTCCAGAACATCGCCCTCGAGACGCGCTTCAAGAGGACGTTGTCGGCGGCCGGCTCAGCCACGTCCCGGGCCCTGCGTGGTGAGACGGGCGTACAAATCCCCGTAGGCGGGGGCGATCGCCGTATCGAAGTCGAAGCGTTCGCGTACCGTGCCGAGCCCGGCTTGGGCAATCGCGCGTGCCCAACGCGGCTCGTCCAGCAGTCGAAGCACGACGTCGGCGAGGCCGGACGCGTCCTCCTGCGGCACGACGATGCCGTCCCCGGGTTGCCCGGACGCCGTCGCGCCGGCCTGGATCGGAGCGGCGAAGAGGAAGTCCGTGATGCCGTCCAGCCGGGCGACGACCGACGGCACGCCGCAGGCCATCGCCTCGATGATGACCGAGCCGAAGCCTTCGCGCCTCGAGGGGAACACGAACACGTCGGCCGACGCGAGCAGCCGCTCCGGATCGTCGCGTACGCCCGTCCGCTGCACCGCGGCACGCGCGGCCGGCGGCAGCGCGGCGAACCGTCCGTCGAGGAAACGCCGGTCCTGGCTCTCTGGCTCGAACGTGTCGGGGCCGACGAGGAGCAGCCGTGCATCCGGCCGCTGCGCGTGCAGACGCTCCCACGCGTCGAGCAGGACGTCGATGCCCTTCCGCTCGATGAGCGATCCGACAAAGACAATCAGCGGCGCGGAGACCGGGATGCCGAGTTCGGCCCGTACGGCAGCGCGCGCATCCTCGTCAAAGGGGCGGAACCGGCCGGTGTCCACGCCTTGCGGAATAACATGGAGGCGATCGAGGGGCATGCCGGCACGCGCGTACGCGGGCAGGAAGGCGCGCGACATGGCCACGTAGGCGTCGCAGCCACGAAAGACCCGGCGGCGCGCACCCGCGAACATCTGACGGGTGGCCAGCGCCGAAGACGGATCGTCAACCCCCATGAGCGTCATCTCGAAGACCAGCGGCACGCCGCGCAATCGACAGAACGCATAGGCGCCGTAGATCCCGTCGTTGAGGCCGTGGACGTGGACGACATCGACCTTCGGTTCCAGAAGGAGCGCGAGCAGCACCCGGAGACCGAACGTCGGCATCCACACACTGCCGCGGCTCGTGGAGCCGGGCAGGAGGTCGCACCTGACACGCCGCACACGAAAGCCGTCGCATGCCTCCCATTCAGACGGTCGGCCGCGTATGGAGCTCAGGATCATGGGCTCGGCGCCGCGCCTGGCGAGTGCGCGGCAGAGGTGCTCCACTTGGATGCCCTGACCGCTGAACTCCGGGCGAAACCGCTGGATCACCATCGCCACACGCAGGCCCGATATCGACGTGGGGGACAGCGTCGGCCCGACCGGCTCGGACCTGGCCCCCACCGTGGGATCGCCCTTCGCAACGATAGGCATCGTGGACGGAGCAGTGTACCGGATATGCTGTAGGCTTCGCGCTGTCGCGCCAGCCTATGATCCGATTCCTCCGCACGTCGTTCTGGCCCGGCATCCCGACCCTGCGGATTCCTTCGGTGAACCGCCTGACGCTCGACCGCGAGCTCGTCGCGCAATTCAAGCGCCTGACGCCGGGCGTTGTCCTGGATGTCGGCGCGAAAGCCGCGCCCTACGAGCGCCACGTCCCGTCCACGCGGTACTTGAGGCTCGACGTGGACCGCTCGCGCGTTGCCGACATCTACTGCGACCTCCACGAACTGGAGTGGGAACCCGACTATTTCGACACGGTTCTCTGCATTGAGGTGCTCGAGCACTTGTACGATCCGCAGCGCGCCATCGACCGCATCTTCCACGTCCTCAAGCCTGGCGGGACGTGCATCCTCTCGACGCGCTTCCTGTATCGCTACCATCCCGACCCGGAAGACCACTACCGCTTCACGTGGGACTCGCTCCGCTATCTCTTCAAGCGGTTTCGGAAGGTCGAGGTCCACCACCACGGCAACCGCGCACAGGTCCTCTGGGAGATCATCAACGCCGGCGGTCGGACGCGCGTCGTACTGAACCTACTCAACCCGCTCATCGCCCGGTTGCACAGCAGCCGCACGAAATTCCCACTTGGTTTCGTTGTCTACGCGGAAAAATAATCCCCTGTGCTGACGCGGTACATGAACCGCCTCGACACGGTCGCCCGCGCGCTGATTCTCGTCCTGGGCGCGCTCTTCACGGCCGCGGTCCTGCTCCTGGCGCAGTCGGCGCTCCGGGCGGACGGCGTGTCGCTCGCCACCAAGATCGTGCTCGTCTCGGCCGCGCTGCTCGCCTGCATTCGTCCCCGCATGGGCCTCCTGGCGCTGGCCGGACTCGTGCCCTTCGGGGATGTGGGCAGCCTCGTGCTCGGCTCCTGGGTGCGCGGGGCCGAGGCCCTGGTGCTGGCGTCCCTCGCCGGCGCGCTGGTCCATGCCTGGTGGAGCGGCCGCGTGCGATCGTTCCCTTCGAGTGGGCCGGAACTGGCCGCGCTGGTGTTCGGCCTCATCGTCGCGGCGTCCTGCGTGGAACAGCTGTGGGTGTCGCAGGTGCAGCGCGATTTCTGGTGGCCGTTCCTCCAGGATCTCGCGGCCTACGCCAGCCGCGACTACCTCGTCCAATACCGCGGCTTCGGCGCGCTCTTCTACGCGCTGCTGCTGCTCGAGGGGCTCGCGCTGTACGTCTGGACCGACGACGCGTGCCGCCGCGATCGCGGATTCGCCACGCGCCTGGTCGGCATGGTCGCCGTCGGCGCGACGGGCGCCGCGATGCT
>JBEQUD010000490.1:0-4133 GCA_040349235.1 Acidobacteriota bacterium | reverse complement strand
ATGCACGGGGTTTTCCTGCGCGTAGCGCAGGATGTCGTGCATCCAGCCCATGTTCCACTTGTAGGTGAAGCCGAGCCCGCCAAGGTGCACCGGCCGGCTGACGCCGGTATACGAGGTGGATTCCTCCGCGGCCGTAATCGTCCCGGGAAACGCGCTGTGCGTGACGGTGTTCAGCTCCTGCAGGAAGGACACGGCTTCGAGATTCTCCCGCCCGCCGTAGCGGTTGGGAATCCACTCCCCCTCGCGGCGCGAGTAATCGAGGTAGAGCATCGAGGCGACCGCATCCACGCGCAGCCCATCGACGTGGTACTCCTCGAGCCAGAAGAGCGCGTTCGAGAGCAGGAAGTTGCGGACCTCGTTGCGGCCGTAGTTGAAGATGAGCGTGCCCCAGTCCTGGTGCTCGCCCTGCCGCGGGTCGGCGTGCTCGAAGAGCGCGGTGCCGTCGAAGCGCGCGAGGCCGTGTCCGTCCTTGGGGAAATGGCCCGGCACCCAGTCGAGCACGACGGCGAGGCCGGCCTGGTGGCAGGCGTCCACGAAGTACTTGAAGTCCTCGGGCGGCCCGAACCGGCTGGTGGGGGCAAAGAACCCGAGCACCTGGTACCCCCAGGAACCCGAGAACGGATGCTCCATGACCGGCAGCAACTCGATGTGCGTGAACCCCGCCTCCCGCACGTAAGGGACGAGGCGGTCCGCCAGCTCGCGGTAGGTCAGGTAGCGGGCGCCCTCCTCGGGCACGCGCGCCCACGACCCGAGGTGCACTTCGTAGGTCGCCATCGGCCGGTCGAGCCAGCCGTGCTGGTCGGCACGCGAGGCCATCCACGCGGCGTCGCCCCAGACGTAGCCGGAGATATCCCTGACGATGGCGGCGGAGTGCGGCGGCACCTCGAAGGCGACGCCGAACGGATCGCTCTTCTCGAGCAGCGCCCCAGCCGGCGTCCGGATCTCGAACTTGTACCGCTCGCCGTCGGGCAGGCCGGGCACGAACAGCTCCCACACACCGGCCGGCGCGAGCAGCCGCATCGGGTGCACGCGGCCATCCCAGCCATTGAAGTCGCCGAGCAGGCTGACCCGCTCGGCATTCGGCGCCCACACGGCGAAGTGGACGCCCGTCGTGGACCCCACCGTGATGCGATGCGCGCCGAGCTTCTCGTAGATACGCCGGTGGGTCCCCTCGCCGAACAGGTGCAGATCGAAGTCGCCGAGCACACGGCCGTACCGGTACGGATCGTCCAGCTCGAGGACGTGGTCGTCCGCGAACGTGACACGCAACCGGTAGTTGGGCGCCCACGACGCGGACTCCGACAGGGCACCGTCAGAACCGGCCGCGCGGAGGTCGAGCCGCGCCTCGTACAGCCCGTCCGGCTGGCGCTTGGTCATCGCCCGGAGTTCGCCCGTCTCCGGCAGCCGCAGTTCGACCGATCGCGCGGCGGGATAGAACGCGCGGACGATCGCCTCGCGGCCGTCGTCGGTCCGATGCGGGCCGAGGACGGCGAACGGATCGCGGTTCGATCCGCTGGCCAGGGCGGCGAGGGCGACGGGGAGAGAATCTTCGACGACGGGCTTCATTGGATCACGCTAGGGTGCAACCGTGGCTTTCTTGACGTAGTCGAGCTTGGGGAACGTCTTCGTCAGAAATGGGGTACCTTCGTTTTCGATGCGCACGAACGCGTTCGCCGCCGCCGCGCCGTAGGCGGCGTAGAGCTTGTCCACGACGTCCATCCCCTCGACGACTTCGCCGAAGGGCGCAAAGCCCTGACCGTCGAGAAACGCGTTGTCCTTGTAGTTGATGAACACCTGCGTCGTGCGCGTGTTGGGGCCGGCCGTCGCGAACGTGATGTAGCCGCGCTTGTTGCTCTGGGTGACCGGGTCGTCCTTCAGTTTCTGCGCGCGCCAGATTGCCCCGACCGACGGCGTGCCGTTGATGCCGAACTGCACCATGAAGTTCGAGATGACGCGGTGGAAGCGCACGTCGCTGTAGAAGCCCGCCTTCACGAGGTTGTAGAACCGGTCCGCGCCAAGCGGCGCCCACTCGCGGTGGATCTCGAGCACGAACACGCCCGCGCTGGTGTCGAACGTCGCCTTGTAGGTGTCGGGCGCCTTCTCTTTCAGGATGGCTGGGTTACGCAGCCGCGCGGCGGCATTCGATACGCCCTGGGCGATGGGGGCCGCGGCGGCCGCGCACGCGAGCAGCGCGGCCACGACAAGCGAACGAGTCTTCATCGGTCGTCTCCTTAATCGTCCAGGCTTCGGCCGGACAGAGCGGGAATCAAGGCTGGGGAGGCTATGATTTATCCTGGAGAGCATATCAATGTTGCTAGCGCATTTCACGACGAGCGAGGGAAACTTCACGGTCCGGCTGTTCGACGCCGAGGTCCCCAACACCGTGGCCAACTTCGTGGGCCTGGCCGAGGGCACCAAGGAATGGACGGACCCGAGGACCGGCCGCAAGAGCACGGAGCCGTACTACAACGGCACGATCTTCCACCGGGTCATCGCCGATTTCATGATCCAAGGCGGGGATCCGCTCGGGCAGGGCACGGGCGGTCCGGGCTACAAGTTCGCGGACGAATTCCACGCGACGCTTCGGCATGGCAAGCCCGGCATCCTGTCGATGGCCAACAGCGGCCCCAACACCAACGGGGGGCAGTTCTTCATCACCCTCGTGCCGACCGCATGGCTCGACAGGAAGCACAGCGTATTCGGAGAAGTCACCGAGGGCATGGATGTCATCAACAAGATTGGCAGCACGGCGACGAGCAAGCCCGGCGACCGCCCGCTGAAGCCAATCACGATTCAGTCCGTGACCATCGAACGCACGTAGTCGGGCACACCGCACGACCGTGGGCCTATCAGTCATTCAACGCGCCGTGCTGAAAGCGTTCGAGGATCTGCGCATGCCGCGAGGCAGCGTGGTCCTCGACGCCCCGTGCGGCGACGGGCCCCTGGTCGTCGCGGTTCGCGACGCGGGGCACGACGCCCACGGGGTCGATATCGATACCGTCGGCGCCGCGGGCCTGGGGTCGGCCTACCGGCGCGCGGATCTGAACGCGGGCCTGCCGTTTCCGGATGGGACGTTCGATCTCGTCTTCTCCATCGAGGGCATCGAACACCTCGAGAACCGGTTCGGCTTTCTTCGCGAGCTGCGGCGGACGCTGAAGCCCGGGGGGACGCTCATCCTGACCACCCCGAACATCGTCGGGCTGCGCTCCCGCGTGCGGTTCTTCGCGAGCGGCTTCTACCACCGGGACAGCCGTCCCCTGCGCGAGGCGGCGCACCACCCCCTCCACCACATCTCGCTCAGCACGCTTGCCGACCTGCGCTATGCGCTCCACACTTCCGGGTTCCGCCTGGCGCGGGTCGCGCACACGCACGTCAAGCCCGTCAGCTATCTGTACGCGTGGCTCGTTCCGTGGATGTGGCTGTATACGGCGATCGCCTTCAGAAAGGAACGCGACACGGCACAGCGGGCGGCGAACCGGGAGGTTCGCGCCGCGCTGTTCTCGAGGTCTGTGCTGTTCGGGGAAAACCTGCTGCTGGTGGCGACCAGAGCCGCGGACGCCGCGGCCTGGCCAAGAGAGGACGATGTGAGACCGCCGACCGATCAGTCCGGCGAAATCGACGGGCGGCCGCAGTCGTCGCAGCGCAAGTAGACAACCGGCAGCGAATCGGAGTGGCCGATGACACGCGCCGCAGGCGCGCCGCACCGGGGACAGACGATACCTGAAGTAGACCGTTTAGCCATAAAGAGCCCTCCTCTCAGGAGTTTTAGACTCCTGCGGGGCGAAAAAAGATGCACCACCGCCGTGCATCAAGGCACCGACCAAGATCTGCTGAGTATAGCCTATGTCTCCCCGGAAGGCGCGTCTGCCCCCGCACGGGCCGCGCCGACTCCTTCGCGGGCCAGGAGCTCGCGCTTGCGTTCAACGCCCCAGCGATAGCCCGACAGCGACCCGTCCGTGCGGACCACCCGGTGGCACGGGATGACGACCGCAAGGGGGTTGGCGCCGCAGGCATTGGCCACCGCCCGCACGGCGCGGGGCGTGCCGATGCGCGCCGCGATCTCGGCATAGCTCGCCGTCGCACCGACGGGGATGTGCCGGAGTGCCTGCCAGACGCGCTGCTGGAACGCCGTC
>JBEQUD010000485.1:0-6993 GCA_040349235.1 Acidobacteriota bacterium | reverse complement strand
GTCAGAATCGTGTCGGAGCCCGGATGCGCGATGACGTGCGCATCGGGGCCGGCCTCGCTGCTGCCGCCGCGCGCGGCGGCAATGGCCGCGGAGGCCTGTTCGAGCTGCGGCGGCGCTGGCGGCAGCATCCAGCCGCCGTCCTTGCGAATGAAGATCGGGACGGTGTCGTATCGCGAGCGGTCGAGGTTCTTGAACACGGCCGCCGCGGATGCCAGCGACACCTCGTGCTCCCCGGAACGGCCGCCGTACACGATGCCGACGCGGAGTTTTTTCACGGAGACTAAACTTAACACGTGTCCTTTGGCTTCCAGGTAACGAGCCGCGACGGCGGGGCGCGGCGCGGCGTGATGACAACGGCCCACGGCGACGTTCAGACGCCGGCGTTCATGCCCGTCGGGACGCAGGGCGCCGTCAAGGGCATGACGCCACGCGATCTCGAAAGCATCGGCGCCGAAATCCTCCTGAGCAACACCTATCACCTGTATCTGCGTCCGGGGGCCGACCTCATCGCCCGGCGCGGTGGCTTGCACCGGTTCATCGGCTGGCAGCGGCCCATCCTCACCGACAGCGGCGGGTATCAGGTGTTCAGCCTCGCCGCACACCGTACGATCGATGAAGAGGGCGCGCGGTTCAGGTCCCATCTCGACGGATCGCCCCACCTGCTCACCCCGGAGACGGCCGCTGATATCCAGGCGCAGCTCGGGTCGGACGTGGCGATGGTGTTCGACGAGTGCCTCGCGCATCCGGCGACCGAGGCCGCGGCGCGGCAGTCGATGGAGCGGACGCTACGCTGGGCGCAGCGTGCCCGCGACCGGTTCCTGGCGCTCCAGGCCGGTTCGGTTGACGGCGTCGTGATCTCCAACCCAGGGCAGGCGCAGTTCGGAATTGTGCAGGGCGGGGTCTATCCCGAACTTCGGGAAGAAAGCGCCAAGGGGACCGTCGAGGTCGGGTTCGAGGCCTATGCCATCGGTGGGCTCAGCGTCGGTGAGCCGACTGACGTCATGTACGACATCGTGGGCCGCACGACGCCGTGCCTTCCCGAGGATCGCCCGCGCTATCTGATGGGCGCGGGCACGCCGCAGGATCTCGTCGAGTCGGTTGCGCGCGGGATCGACCTCTTCGACTGCGTGCTCCCCACGCGAAACGCCAGAAATGGGCAGTTGTTCACCAGCCAGGGCGTGGTCAACATCAAGAACGCGCGCTACGCCGAGGACGACCGCCCCCTGGATCCGGCCTGCGGGTGCTACACCTGCCGGACCTGCTCGCGGGCCTATCTTCGCCATCTTTTCCAGGCGCGCGAGATCAATGCGTCCACCCTTAACACGTTGCATAACCTGCACTTTTACATTGACACGATGAGTCAGATTAGGGACGCTATAGTGTTCGGGCGGTTCGAACGCTTCAGGCTTGCGTTCCACCACAACATGTCCCGCCGGTTGAACGATTCATGATGACTATCGACGTCGGTTCTGTGTTTGCGATGGGCGTTGCGCCCGAGGGCGGCAGCCCCTGGCTCCAGCTCGTGCCGTTTGCCCTGGTGCTCGGGATCTTCTACTTCGTCATTCTGTTGCCCATGAAGCGTAAGCAGCAGAAGGTGCAGGAGTTCCTGGACAGCCTGAAGGTCGGCGACCGCGTGATCACGACGGGCGGCATCCACGGGCAGGTCACGAGGCTCGGCGAGCAGAGCGTGCAGATCCAGATCGCGGATAAAGTACGCGTCGAGGTCGCCCGGGCGGCCATCGGGGGGCTCCAGGGCCAGGAACCCGTGGTGGAACCGCTGGGGGCGGGCGACCGCACCTAGCGGCTCGGCCCGTTCACGAAACCTGTACAGGGAAGACATCTCGGTAAGACATTTAGGGTAGTCATCTAGGGTAGTCATGACGAATCTGCGCTGGAAAGTAGTCACCATCATCGCCGTCTTCGTTGCGTTCTCCGCCGTCGGGGTCTACCCGCTCGTCGCGGCCCATTTCAACGTGCATTCGCCGGCACTGTTGATGGACAAGCAGCTGAAGCTCGGGCTCGATCTGAAGGGCGGCGTCCATCTCGTGCTGCGGGTACAGACCGACGACGCGCTGCGCCTCGAGACCGAACAGGAGATGGAGCGCCTCCGGCAGGAGCTGGTTACGCGCGGCGTCACGACGTCCAATGTCGTCGCGCCGGATCCGACCCATTTCCGCATCGAAGGCGTGCCACCCGCGCAGGATGCGGCGTTCCGCCAGGCCGCGACGGAAGTGCAGGCCAATTTCGACCGCAGTTCCGGCAGCAACGGCGTCTACACCTTCACGATGAAGCCCAACGTCCAGGTGAGTCTGCGTGACGACGCTGTCGTGCAAGCGCGCCAGACGATCGAGCGGCGCGTCAACGAGCTGGGTGTGACCGAACCGAGCATCGCGCAGCAAGGCGGGAAAGGGGACGAGATCCTCGTGCAGCTGCCAGGCGTTACCGACGTCGAGCGGGCGAAGGACATCATCCGGTCCACGGGGCTGCTCGAGCTGAAAATCGTCGAGCAGGGGCCCGCCGCCACGCGGGAGGCGCTGCTCGCCAACGGCCAGGTGCCCGCCGGCATGGACATCGTGCCGGGCGCCAGTGCCACGCCGGGCGACACCGCCACCTCGTACTATCTGGTGCGGAAGGTGGCGGCGGTCACCGGACGCGACCTGCGCAACGCGCGGCAGACGGTGGACGAGAACAACCAGCCGGCGGTCGGCTTCACTCTCAGCACCGAAGGCGGGCGCAAGTTCGGCAAGGTGACCGGCGAGAACATCGGTCGCCAGCTGGCCATCATCCTCGATGGTCGCGTGCAGTCCGCGCCCCGCATCGATGGGCGCATCACCACCGACGGCCGCATTACCGGCAGCTTCACGTCCGAGGAAGTGCAGAACCTGTCGCTCATTCTCCGGTCGGGTGCGCTGCCGGCCTCGCTGACGTACCTCGAGGAACGGACGATTGGCCCGAGCCTGGGCGCCGACTCCATCCGCTCGGGGGTCGAGGCCTCCGTCGTCGGGCTGCTGCTCGTCATCAGCTTCATGCTCGTCTACTACCGGTTGTCGGGGGTGAACGCGGTTGTCGCGCTCATCTTCAACCTGGTGATTCTGCTCGGGCTGATGGCGTACATCGGGGCCGTCATGACGCTGCCGGGCATCGCCGGTTTCGTTCTCACGATGGGGATCGGCGTGGACTCGAACGTGCTCATCTTCGAGCGCATCAAGGAAGAGATCGAGGCCCAGCGGGGCGTGCGCGCCTCCATCAACGCCGGCTTCAACCGGGTGTTCTGGACGCTCGTGGACACGCACGTGGCCGCGCTCATCTCGTGCGCGTTCCTCTTCCAGTTCGGGACCGGCCCGATTCGCGGTTTCGCCGTCACGCTGTTCATCGGCCTGGTGTCGAACCTGTTCACCTCGATCTTCGTGTCGAAGACCCTGTTCGAGATGGCCTTGTCGAAACGTCAGCAGGTCGCCACTCTTTCCATCTAGCCATGCATATCTTCACCAACCCGAATTTCAACTTCCTGCGCTGGCGCTGGCAGGCGATTGCCCTCTCCTGGGTCATCATCATCGCGGGCGCCGTCACTTTCTGGACGAAGGGCATCCCCAAGGGCGTCGAGTTCGCCGGCGGCACCGTCCTCATCGAGCAGTTCGCGCAGCAGGTGAGCGTGGAGCAGGTCCGAACGGCGCTCGATCGCAATTATCCGGGCGGCGGGCAGAATACGCTCGTCCAGTCCTACGGCGAGCCGTCCCTGCGGCAGTTCATGATCCGCGTGCCCGAAGTGGGGGCCGAATCCGGCGCCTCGTTGAGCACGACGGCGCAGCATGTCGAGGCGGCTCTCGACAAGGGCGGTCTCGGCACGCGCACCAGGCAGGGCGCCGAGATCGTCAGCGCCACGGTGGGCGGCGAGCTCACGAACAAGGCGATCCTGGCGACGGCCCTGTCCCTCGTCGGCATCCTGCTCTACCTGGCGTTCCGGTTTCAGCTCAGTTTCGGCGTCGGTGCGGTCGTCGCGACCATCCACGACCTGCTCATCACGCTCGCCTTCCTGGCGTTCTTCCGCTACGACATGTCGCTCAACGTCATCGCGGCCATCCTGACGATGACCGGGTTCTCCACCAACGACACCATCGTCATCTTCGACCGCATCCGCGAGAACCTGCGCACTTCGCGTCGCGACTCGATGGACCACGTCATCAACGGCGCCGTCAACCAGACGCTCGGTCGTACCGTCATCACGTCGGGGACGGCGCTGCTGACGGCGCTCGCCCGGTTCTTCTTTGGCGGCGAGGTCCTGCACGGGTTCGCGTTCACGATGGTCGTCGGCATCGTCACCGGGACGTATTCGAGCGTCTTCATCGCGGCGGCGATCGTCAGCTTCTGGCGTGGTCAGGGGCCGACCCGCGCCGCCGCGCACGCGCCCGCCGGCCTGGCGACCGCCGCGCCCCAGCAGCCCGCCCGGAAGCCGAAGCCCCAGCGGAAAGCCCGCGCGTCGTAGGGCCAGCACGTAAGTTCTCAGCCACGGGCCTGACTCCATGATGCAGTGGCTTCGGCGCAGTTTCGTCGCCGGCTTCTTCGTGACGGTGCCGCTGTTCATCAGCGTGGCGGCCTTCATCTGGATTTTCAACGTCGTGGACGGGCTGACGACGCCGTTGTACGACCGGCTCCTCGGCCGTCGGATCCCCGGCCTCGGCACGCTATCGACGGCGATGGCGATCGTGCTCGTCGGCGCGTTCGCGACGAACATGATCGGCAGGCGCGTGCTGCAGGTGACCGAGGGATGGCTGCTGCGGGTCCCTGTCTTCCGTACCATCTACGCCCCGGTCAAGCAGTTGGTGGTGGCGTTCTCTCCCGGTAACGAGTCGGGCTTCAAGCGCGTCGCGATGATCGAGGATCCCCGCCGGGGCTACGTGCTCGGATTCCTGACCCGCGAGTTCACGGTCGATCGCGGGAAAGGCCCCGAGCCGCTCGTGGCGGTCTACGTGCCGACCAACCATCTCTATCTGGGCGACGTCGTGATTTCCGAACGCGACCGCGTCACCTTCCCCAATCTGTCGGTGGAAGAGGGCATCCGCATCTTCCTGACCGGCGGCATGGCGCTGCCGCCCCGGCTGCGCGTATAATCCGAGCTTTTGTGCGAGGTGAGATGGTCCTGTCCTTGACGAACCCCCTGGGACGTGTGCGTACGCTCGGGCGAGCGATTGTTCCGGTGCTCCTACTGGTCGGGATGGTGGCCTCCGGTCGGCAGGTCGTGACGGCCCAGGCCCCGCAACCGGCAGGTGGCGCCGTGGAGCGCGCGGCCGGCGAAGCCAACCTCGTGCTGCCCGACCTGTCCTCGGTCGAGTTCCGCGGCGTCAACGGCCGCGTGCTGCTCATGGGCGGGCTCGCCGTGGGCGCGCTGGGGCTGCTCTTCGGCCTCTCGGTCTTCACGCAGCTGAAGAACCTCCCCGTGCACGCGTCGATGCTGGAGGTGTCGGAACTGATCTACGAGACCTGTAAGACCTACCTCGTGACGCAGGGGAAATTCATCCTGCTCCTCGAGGTCTTCATCGGCGCGATCATGGTCGCGTATTTCGGCCTGCTCGAGCACATGGAGCCGTTCCGGGTCCTCGTCATTCTTCTCTTCAGCCTGATTGGGATTGCCGGCAGCTACGGAGTGGCCTGGTTCGGCATCCGGGTCAACACCTTCGCCAACTCGCGCGCCGCGTTTGCCAGCCTGCGCGGCAAGCCCTTCCCGATCTACGCCATCCCGCTCAAGGCCGGCATGAGCATCGGCATGCTCCTCATCAGCGTCGAGCTGCTGCTCATGCTGTGCATCCTGCTCTTCATCCCGCCCACGCTGGCCGGGCCCTGCTTCATCGGCTTTGCCATCGGCGAGTCGCTCGGGGCCGCCGCCCTGCGCATCGCGGGCGGCATCTTCACGAAGATCGCCGATATCGGGTCGGACCTGATGAAGATCGTCTTCAACATCAAGGAAGACGACGCGCGCAACCCGGGCGTCATCGCGGACTGCACCGGCGACAACGCCGGCGACTCGGTCGGTCCGAGCGCGGACGGCTTCGAGACCTACGGGGTGACGGGGGTCGCCCTCATCTCCTTCATCCTGCTGGCGGTGCGCGAGCCCCGCGTGCAGGTGCAGTTGCTCGTCTGGATCTTCGTGATGCGCATTGCGATGATCGTTGCGAGCGGGCTGTCGTACTTCATCAACGAGGCGATGGCCAGGGGCCGGTATGCCGACGCCGACAAGATGAACTTCGAGGCGCCGCTCACCTCGCTCGTCTGGCTGACGTCGTTCGTCTCGGTTGCCATCACCTATGCCGTGTCCTACTTCCTTGTGCCGGATCTCGGGGACGGCACCCTCTGGTGGAAGCTGTCCACGGTCATCACGTGCGGGACGCTGGCGGGTGCCATCATTCCCGAGCTCGTGAAGGTCTTCACCTCCACGGAATCCGGGCATGTGAAGGAGGTCGTGATTTCGTCGCGCGAGGGCGGCGCGTCGTTGAACATCCTCTCCGGGTTCGTGGCGGGCAATTTCAGCGCCTATTGGCTGGGCCTGAGCATCGTGGCCCTCATGGGCGCGGCCTACTACATCAGCACGTTCGGGCTGGCGGTCCTGATGCTCGCCCCGCAGATCTTCGCGTTCGGGCTCGTGGCGTTCGGCTTCCTGGGCATGGGGCCGGTCACCATCGCCGTGGATTCGTACGGTCCGGTGACCGACAACGCGCAGTCGGTGTTCGAGCTGTCGGTCATCGAGTCGATTCCCGGCATCAAGGAGCAGCTGAAGCGCGACTACGGCTTCGACGTGCACTTCGAGCGGGCGAAGGACCTCCTCGAGGAAAACGACGGGGCCGGTAACACGTTCAAGGCGACGGCCAAACCTGTGCTCATCGGCACGGCGGTTGTGGGTGCCACGACGATGATCTTCTCGATCATCTTCCTGCTGACCAACGGGTTGACCGAGAACCTCGAGAAGCTGTCCCTGATGCACGCCCCGTTCTTCCTGGGCCT
>JBEQUD010000481.1:0-12237 GCA_040349235.1 Acidobacteriota bacterium | reverse complement strand
GCGGCGTACCGCGAGATCGTACGCGAAATTCGGCGCGAAACTCACGGTCGCCTTGTAGCGGGAGATGGCCTTCAGCCACTCGGCCGGCCGCTTGACGAAGGCCTGCGGCGTCAACAGGATGCCGGGCCTGGCCGCGAACAACGGGCCAAGCGCCATGCCGACCAGCCCCATGTCGTGGTAAAGCGGCAACCAACTGACGGCCGAATCGGCGGACGTCGTCTCGAGCCCCGCGGGACCGTTGATGGCTTCGACGTTGGCCGCGACGTTCCTGTGCGACAGGGCGACGCCCTTGGGCGCCGAGGTCGATCCCGACGTGAACTGGACGAACGCGAAATCGTCGAGCGTCGGCAGCGTGTCGGGCTCGACGGGCGGACCGTCGAGTGCGTCGCGTCCCAGCACCAGCGCGAGATCCGGGCATGTGGACCGTGCGTTCTCGAAGCCGGCAACGAGCGTCGCGGTTGCCACGACGGCACGCGCGCCTGAGGCCCGGAGAATCGCGGTCGTCAAGCCAAAGTAGCGCGACAGGTCGCCGATGGTCGTCGGCGGGTACAGGGACGCTGGAATCAAACCGGCCATCGACGCGCCGAAGAGCGCCGTCAGAAATGACTCGGCATCGGCAATGACGAGCGCGACCAGGTCGCCCCGGCGCAGTCCCTGGTCGCGCAGCGCACGGGCGACACCGAACGCCCGTTGCTGCAGGTCCGCGTAGGTGCGCGTGGTCTCGACGCCGTTGACCACGAACGTGTATCCCTGGCCGGAGCGCGCCGCGTCGTCGAGGGCCTCGGGAATCGTGCGGAGCCTGCGCATCACCCTTTGGACCGTTCCTCCACGAGGCGCGCGACCTGCGCCACCACGTGCGTAACCGTTCGCGTGACGGGCACGTCGTTCAGGGGAATCGAAACGTCGAACCGGTCCTCGAGCTCCGCGATGACTTCGAGGATCTGCAGTGAATCGAACCCGAGATCCGCGACGAGGTCGCTGGCGAGCGTCGGCTCGATGGGACGGCGGCTGACGGTCTTGAGCACGTCGAGCACGCCCGCTTCGATTTCTGTGGAAGCCGGTTGGGACATGAAAGGGATGATGGTAAGAATAGCATCACGCCATCGGAAAACGATAACGTGTGCCGCGCTCGGATTTCTGTGCACGCGTCCGACCCGACGCCGTACACTGGACGGGATGCTTGGGTGTCTGGTTCGTCACCGGCGGCGATCGAGTCGTCACGACCGCGCCCGCGGGGCGCTGTTCGGAACGCGGTGCCGCCGCGCGTTGGTGGCCTTGGCCATTATGGCGGCCGTGGTGGGTGTGCGCGCGTTCGCAGCCCGCGCCGCCGAGCAGCCACGCAACTTCATCTGGAAGGTCGCGCGCCCCGGCGGCGGCGCCACGTCCGGTGCCGTCTACGTGGTCGGCTCCATCCACCTGCTGACCTCGGACTACTACCCGCTCAGTCCTGCACTCGATGCGGCGTTCAAGGATTCCGATCTGCTCGTCGAGGAAGCGGACCTCGGCGAGCTGACCGCGCCCGAGTCGCAGATGAAGCTGCTGACGCGCGGGATGCTGCCGGCCGGCCAGTCCGTGGAGACGGTCGTCTCGCCGGCGACGTATGCGCTCGTGGCCCAGCGCGCGGCGGCGCTCGGCCTGCCTGTCGAGCCGCTCAGGCGCTTCAAGCCCTGGATGCTCGCGTTGACGCTCGTGGAGTTGGAGTGGCAGCGGGCCGGCTTCGACGCCAGCCTCGGGCTCGATCGACATTTCTACGATCGCGCGAAGGCCGACGGTCGCCCGGTGCGGGGCCTCGAGACCGTGGACTTCCAGCTCTCGCTGTTCGACGACATGACACCCGCGCAGCAGGACATGATGCTCGCCGGATCCCTGAAGAACGTGGACGCCGAGCGGGCGAACCTCCTATCGCTCACCACCGCCTGGAAAGCCGGCGACGCGCGGACGGTCGAACGCCTGGTGCTCGAGGACGTCAGCGACAACCCGACGATGTACCGCCGCCTCCTGATCGACCGCAACCGCAGCTGGCTGCCGGCCATCGAGGCGCTGTTCGCGCGCGCGGGCCATGCGTTCGTTGTCGTCGGCGCCGCGCATCTGGTCGGGCCGGATGGGCTCATCGCCCTGCTCCACGCGAAGGGCTATGCCGTGACGCAACTATGAGCGTGCGCGGATGACGCGTCCACTCGCGGGCACCGCCGTGCTCGTGGCCGGTGCCGGACTCGCTGGGCTCGCCGCCGCTCGCGACCTGCTCATGTTCGGCGCGGACGTCACCGTCGTGGACGCACGCGACCGGGTTGGCGGCCGCGTCTGGACGATGCGCGACGGGTTCCAGGAGCATCAGCACGCCGAAGCGGGGGGCGATCTCATCGACGAGGACCAGCAGGAGATTCACGACCTCTGCCGCGAGCTCGGCCTGCCGCTGAAGCGTATCCTGCGCGGCGGGTTCGCCATGGTCCAGGCCGACGGCGCGGAACCACCGCACGTCATCAGCCGGCACGCGGCCCAGGGGTGGGCCCGGCTCTCGGGCGCGCTCGGCGACGCGATTCGCCTCTATCGGCTCGCCGAACGCCGCTGGGACTCGCCGCTGGCGACCAGCCTGGCCCGTCGGTCGGTGGCCGCGTGGCTCGACGAGGTCCGCGCGGACGCGGAGCTACGCCGGAGCGCACGAGGGCTGCGGGGGTTCTTCCTGGCCGACCCGGAGGAGTTGTCGTTGATTGCGCTGGTCGATCAATTCGCCACCGACGGTGCGGCGGCGAGCGGGAGCCTCTACCGGATCCAAGGCGGCAATGACCGTCTGCCCCTGGCGCTCGCGGCCCAGATGGGCGACCGGCTCCGCCTGCAGACCGATCTCGTCGCGCTCTCGCACCGCGGCGCGGCGGTTCGGGCCAGCTTGAAGCATGGAGGCGCGACGGCGCAGGTGGCCTGCGACTACGTCGTGCTGGCGCTCCCCGCGACCGCCTTGCGCCGTGTCCCGATCACGCCCGCGCTGCCGAGCGCACAGCACGAGGCCTTCGCGCGGCTGAAGTACGGCCGTGCGACGCGGACGCTCCTCCAGTTCTCGGAGCGCCGCTGGCGGTCACCCGGCCGGCCGCGGGCGTTCGGGTCCGATCTGCCGTTCGGCGCGGTGTGGGAAGCCAACGAGGAACAGCGCGGGCGGGCCGGCATCCTCAGCCTGCTGGCCGGGGGCAGTGCCAGCGATGCCACGCAGTCCATCCTGGCGCGCGATGGTGCCAAGGGCCTGGTGGACGCGCTCGCGTGGCTGGGCCCGCAGCGCGCCGACCTCGTCGCGGCCAAGCACGTCGTATGGGAACACGACCCCTGGGTGCGCGGCGGCTACGCGTATTTCGACCCGGGGTTCGACCCGGCCCTGCGTCCCTGGTTGGCGCGCCCCACCGGCCGGTTGTTCTTCGCCGGCGAGCACACCAGCATCCGGTGGCAGGGCTACATGAACGGTGCCGTCGAGAGCGGACGGCGGGCAGCGGCCGAGATCGTCGCCGTACACCAGGACGGGCCGCCGTAACGGGCAGCGCCTGACGGGCCGGGACGGTTCGTTGTAAGCTGGCGGGATGTCGCATGCGAACCCGTCAGACGCCGATCTGAAGCAACTCCTCACCGACGCCAGGACCATTGCCATGGTCGGGGCTTCGTCCAACCCCGACAGAGCCTCCTACGGGATCATGCAGAGGCTGCAGAAGGCCGGCTACCGCGTCATCCCAGTCAATCCGCGCGAGACCGAGATTCTCGGCGAGCGTTCATTCGCGTCACTGGCCGAGATCCCGGAGGCCGTGGATATCGTGGACGTATTCCGGCGTGCCGAGGACACCCCGGCCATCGCCGACGAGGCGGTCGCGATCAAGGCGAAGGCGCTGTGGCTGCAGACCGGCATCGCCAGCGACGACGCCGCCGCGCGGGCGGCCGCCGGGGGCCTGACGGTCGTGATGGACGCGTGCATCGGCGCCCTGCACTCCCTGCTGCACGTGCCCGCCAAGTCCCACTGACGCGGGCGCCGGAAGCCGCCGTTAGACGAGCGCGTCGATCTCGCGTTCGAGCCGCGTCACGAGTCTGTCCAGCTGGTCCACGACCGCTTGGACGGTTTCCGGCTGGCTGAGGTCCACGCCCGCGCGCTGCAGGAGCGTCATGGGGTGGTCGCTCCCGCCCGCCGCGAGCAGCGCAAGGTAGCGGTCGCGCGCGGCGGCGCGTTCGGCTTCGCTTCCCTCGGTGAGCTGCTTCATGATCTGCGCGCTCGACGCAAAGCACGTGGCGTACTGGTACACGTAGTACGGCGACCCGAAGAAGTGCGGAATGCGCGCCCAGGTCAGGCGCGAGCGCTCGTCGTAGTCCATCGCCTCGCCGTGATACGCCTTGAAGAGCGCGAAATAGATCTCGCTCAGCGCGTCGGCGGTGACGGGCTTGCCCTCCTCCACCAGCCGGTGCGCCTGCAGCTCGTAGTCGGCGAACATCACCTGGGAATAGAAGGTGGACACGATGCCGTCGATGGCGTGCTGAAGCAGCACGATACGCTCGCGGTCGGTCTTCGCGCGGCCGAGCATGTACTCGAGAAACAGCGCCTCGCTGAGCGTGGAGGGCACCTCGGCGATGAAGATCGTGTAGCCGGAGTACACGAACGGCTGGTGCGCGTGCGAGAGCATAGTGTGCATCGAGTGCCCCACCTCGTGCGCCAGCGTGAACACGGCGTCCAGCGTGTCGTTGTAGTTGAGCAGCATGTAGGGATGGACGCCGTAGACGGGCGCGGAGTACGCGCCGCTGCGCTTGCCGGGGTTCTCGTAGACGTCGATCCACGAGCTCCTGAGCGCGTCGCCGAGTTGCCGCTGATAATCCGCACCCAGTACGGCGACCGAGGCCGGCAGCCACTCGAGCACGCGCTCGTACGGATAGGTGTCCTCGGTCTTCACGAGCTGAATGCTGGTGTCATACGCGTGGTAGGTGTCCACGCCAAGAACGCGCTTGCGCAGCCTGTGATAGCGGCGCAGGGGCTCGGTGCCGGCCTTCGTCGTCGCGATCAGGTTCTCGACCACGGCCGTCGGAATGTTGTTGCCATGGAGCGCGGCCTCGAGCATCGACCGATACCCGCGGGCCTGGGCATGGAACCAGTCGGTCTGCAGGACGCCGTTATAGAGCGACGCGTACGTGTTGAGGTTCGCCTCATACAGCCCGTAGTAGGTGTCGAAGGCGGCCGCGCGGTCGCGCTGGTCCCGATTGGTCTCGAGGATGGCCCGGTACTGGCCGTAGGTCAGCGTGACGTCGGTGCCGCTCGGCAGCGTGATCGTGGGGTGCTTGATGTCGGCGTTGGTCAGCGCCGAGTACGCCTCGTGTGGCGTCGAGGCGGCGCGGCTCGACAGCGACAGCAGGTGCTCGCCTTTTTCGTCGAGGACGTGCTCGTGCTGTCGATAGAGTTCCTCCACGGCGAACCGGTACACGGCCAGCGCCGGGTCCGCGTCCATCCATCCCCGGACGGCGGCGAGCGGAATCGCCAGCAGTTCGGGGCTGAACCACGCGCTTGCCTGGGCGAGCTTGGCAAAGAGAATCTGCACCTGCTGCCGCCGGGCGTTGACCGCGTTGTCGCGCTGATCTTCGTCGTGCTTGAGCGACGCGAAGTACCACACCTTGTACTCGAGCTGGCCGATCTCGTCCGCCGCGACGAAGGCCGCGAGGAGCCGGTCGCTGCCATGGGCCAACGTGCCATGAAGCGCGGCGTACGCGGCAATCTTCGCGTCGAGTACGCCGTAGGCCGCCTGCCACGCGTCCCAGTCGGGGAAGATATGAGCGAGGTTCCATTTGAAGCGGTCGGGAACCTGGTCGCGGGCGCGAAGCGGCGGCGTCGGGGTGTCGGTCGAAACAGCAGCGTCCATGTCCACGATGATAGCGCGAACGCGGCGGCGGCCGGCCCGCCGCGCCTCGCGCCCGGGCGATTGCCCCGCGCACTCGGACGATTGAGGCAGAGCGGATTCTGTGACATGGTTGCACCATGCGCCGCACCCCCCTCCCCGTGCTGTTCTGCCTTGCCGTACTGACGAGCGGCTGCTTCCAGTTCTCGACCGTGCTCACCGTCAAGGGCGACGGCAGCGGGACGATCGACCAGCGGCTCCTCTTCACCCAGGCAGCGGTGGCGCAGCTGCGCCAGTTCGGGGCCTTGGCCGGCGGCGGACAGAACATGGAGCCGGTGTCGGAACAGCAGGCACGCGAGACGGCGGCAACGATGGGGCCCGGCGTGACCTACGTCTCGTCCACGCCCGTCGATACGCCCGAGGGCGTCGGGCGCGACATCCGCTACGCGTTCACCGACATCAGCACGGTCTCACTCGAGCAGGCGCCGCCCGCCCCGGGAGGGCTGGCCGTCGGGTCTGGCGCCGGTGCCGGGGCTCGCGTGTCGTTCGCCTTCTCACACCAGCCGGATGGACACGCCGTGCTCACGGTCGTCGTCCCGCGGATGCCCTTTGCCGGCGGCAGCCAGCCGGCGGGCATCAGCGCCATGCCGCCGGCCAACCAGATCGCCATGTTGAGACCGATGCTCGCCGGCGCCAGGATGTCGGTCGTCATCGAGACGAACGGCGCACTCGTGCGGACGAGCAGCCCTTATGTTGCGGGCAGCCGCGTCACCGTGCTCGACGTCTCGCTCGACGCCCTCCTGAACGATGCCGCGCTGCTGCCCCAGCTGCAGGCGGCCAAGAGCCCGGACGAAGCCAAAGCCCTGCTCGCGAACATCCCCGGCATCAAGGTGAATCTGGACCCTGAACTGACGATCGAGTTCGCCCCGCGGTAACGGCGGCGCCCGGCACCAGGGCCGCCTCGGGGTCAGTGACGTCTGTAGCGCCGGAGCGCCGGCGTCGTAATGGCGAGACAGGCGGTCGCCGCGATGCACCCGATCCCGCCGCTGACCACCGAGAACGGTGCACCGAGCCAGTTCGCCACCGCCCCCGCCTCGAACTCGCCGAGCTGCGGGCCGCCGACGAAGAACACCATGCTGACGCCGGACATCCGCCCGCGCAGACGGTCGGGCGTCTCGAGCTGGCGCACGATGTTCCGGATGACCATGCTGACGGTGTCGGTCGCGCCGGTCAGCGCCAGGCAGGCGAACGTCAGCCAGAACGAACGCGACACGCCGAAGACCACCGTCGCCAGACCGTAGCCCGCCACCGCCCACAGCAGGGTGGGCCCACGGCGTTCGATGTGCTCGGTCAGCGGCACGAGCAGCGCGCTCGTCAGCAGCGCGCCCGCGGCAGGCGCCGCGTACAGCCAGCCGTACCCGCGCGCGCCGACGTGCAGGATGTCCTGCGCGAAGATGGGCAGCAGGGCCGTGGCCGACGAGAAGAACGTCGCGAAGAAGTCCAGCAGCATCGTGGACCTGATGAGCGGCGAGCGGAACACGAACTGCAGGCCCTCGAGAGCGGCCCGCAGGGAGACGTCGTCCCTGGTACCTTCGACGGAAATCGGACGCTCGGGTAAATCGCGCATCGCGAGCAGCGCGACGATGACGAAGCCGAATGAAATCGCGTTCGCGACGTACACCCACGCGACCCCGGCCGAGGCCAGCAGAATCCCCGCGAGCGCGGGGCCGGTGACCGAAGCCATCTGCATCATCGAGGTGTTGAGGCTGATCGCGTTCGGCAGGTGCTCGCGCGGCACGAGCGTCGGCAGCAGGGACTGACGCGCGGGGAGATCGAACGCGGACACGGACGAACTGAGCGCCGCCAGCGCGTACACCGGCCAGGCCGTCGAGAGCCCGCGAAACGTCAGCCAGGCCAGCGCCAGTGCAACGACGGCCGAGCCTGTCTGCGTGAACAGCATCAGTTTGCGTCGGTCCCACGCGTCGGCCACGACGCCGCTGACCAGCGAGAACACGACGATGGGCACGACCCGCACGAGCCCGACGAGACCGAGGGCCAGCCCCTTCTGATCGGGGCGCACCAGCAGCGACACCTGCCAGAGCAGCGCCGCATTCTGCATCATCGTGCCGGTGAACGACACGAGCAGCCCGGCCCAAATCAGTCGAAAATTCCGGTGCTGGAGCGCAACGAACGACCGCGCGATCATGCGACCAGCACGATTTTCCCGATGTGCTGGCTCGATTCGAGCAGCCGGTGTGCGTCGGCGGCCGCACGCACGGGGAACGTGCCGTGAATCACCGGACGCACGACGCCCGAGGCCAGAAGGGGCCACACCTCGGCCTCGAGCGCGCGCGCGATGAGGCCCTTCTCGGCGACCGACCGGATGCGGAGCGTCGAAGCGGTCAACGTCAGCCGCTTGAGGAGCATCGGCGCGAGATTGATGTGCGCGGACGAGCCGCCTTGCAGGGCGATCAGCACGAGCCGCCCCTCGAGCGCCAGACTGTCGAGGTTGCGCGGCACGTAGTCGCCGCCGACCATGTCGAGCACCACGTCCACGCCCCGGCCGGCCGTGGCCTCGCGTACGCCTGCCACGAAGTCCATCGTGCGGTAGTTGAAGGCCCGCGTCGCCCCCAGCCGCTCGCACGCCGCGCACTTCTCGTCGGACCCCGCCGTCGCCAGCACGTGCGCCCCGCGGGCGCGGGCCAGCTGGATGGCCGTCGTGCCAATTCCGCTCGATCCGCCGTGGACGAGAATCCACTCGCCGCTCTTCAGCCGCCCGCGGTCGAACACGTTCGTCCAGACAGTGAAGAACGTCTCTGGCAGCGCCGCGGCCTGCACCATGTCCAGGCCCTGCGGAATCGGCAGGCACTGAGGGGCCGGCGCGAGGCAGTACTCGGCGTAGCCGCCGCCGGCAACAAGCGCGCAGACGGCGTCGCCGACCCGCCACGCGCCGACGTCCGCACCGACCTCGACGATGGTGCCGGCAACCTCGAGCCCGGGAATATCGGTGACCCCGGGCGGCGGCGGGTAGCCGCCCCGGCGTTGCGACGCGTCCGGCCGATTGACCCCTGCCGCCGCCACATGAATCAGGACCTCGCCCGCACCCGGCACCGGGCGCGGGCGCTCGGTCGGCACGAGCACCTCCGGTCCGCCGAACCTCACGATCTCAATTGCGGTCATGCGCGCTCCTCATCCCGGGTCAGTGGAGGCGAACCCCTGTCTACGTCGCCCACTCGCTGGCACGCAGCGACAGCACGCGGTAGTTGTCACGCAGGGCGATGACACGCGCCGCATACTCCTGCTTGGGGAACTCGTCGCGCAACATGCGGGCCCGCAGAACGCGGAGCTCGTAACAGTACAGGTCGCGCACGAACCCGCGCGCCAGAGCGGGGCTCGTCTGCGGCGTGGGATGGAGCCCGTAGCGCTCGATCGCGCGCAAGACGTCGGGCCGGTAGACGTGCTCACTCATCGACGAAGGATTCGTGGCCCACGATCTCCTGCACGGCCTCGAGCCTGGCGTCGAGTTCGAGAATCCGCCGCTTGGTCGCGAGCGCCTGAACGAGCGGCGCCGGCATCTCGACGCGCCGCCCGATCACCGGCTCGACGATCTCCGCAAACTTCGCCGGATGCGCCGTCGCCAGAAAGACGCCCGGCGCTGACTGACCGGCAAGGCCGAGATACGCGATGGCGCTATGCGGATCGAGCAGATATCCATGCTCGTCGTGGACCGCGCGGATGGTGGCCAGCACCTCTTCGTCCCGATGCCGGCTGCCGGTGATGTCCCGACGCATGGCGTCCAGGTCTCCCCCGTACAGCCACATCAGTCGGTCGAAATTGCTCGGGTTGCCGACGTCCATCGCGTTGGCCACCGTCGGGATGGACGCCCGCGGCTCGAAACGGCCCGTGGTGAGATACGCGGGCACCACGTCGTTGACGTTGGTCGCCGCCACGAACCCACGGATCCCGATGCCGACGCGCGCCGCCATGACACCCGCCGTCAGGTTGCCGAAGTTGCCGCTCGGGGTCGAGAACACCGCCGCCCCAGTATCGACACCGCGTGCCGCGAGCTGCGCCGCCGCGTGGGCGTAATACACCATCTGCGGGAGCAGCCGGCCGACGTTGATGGAGTTGGCAGACGTCAGCCGTACGCGCCGCGACAGGTCGCGATTGGCGAACGCGGCCTTCGTCAGACGCTGGCAGTCATCGAAGCTGCCGGCCACGGCGTAGGCACGGACGTTGGTCGCCTCGCTGTTGAACATCGTCAGCTGGGCTTCCTGCGTGGGGCTGACGAGCCCCTTCGGATAGAGGACCACGACCCGCGTGTGGGGAATGTCGTGGAACGCGTGGGCCACGGCGCCCCCGGTGTCCCCGGACGTCGCCGCCAGAATCGTCAGCGGTTCTCCCCCGTCGTGCAGCGCGGCCATCAGCCGCGCCATGACCCGCGCGCCGACGTCCTTGAACGCGAGCGTCGGCCCGTGGAAGAGCTCGAGCGCGTAGACGCCGGGCTTGACAGGCACGAGCGGAATGTCGAAGTTCAGCGCCTCGTGGACGAGCGACGCGAGATGGGCGCCGTCCAGATCTTCTCCGACAAACGGGAGCAGCATCCGCGTGCCGATCTCGCCCATCGTCATCGAGGGCAGGCGCTCGAGGTCGTCGCGGGTCCAGCGGGGAACCGATTCGGGCACGTACAGATCGCCGTCCGGCGCCAGCCCCTCGAAGAGCGCAGTGGTAAAGGAGACGGGCAGCGCCCCCCCCTGAGGTCGCTGCCGGCTCTTGGCTGTTACGAAATGCATGAAATCACGCGCGCGCCCCGTGCCGCGATCGACGACACGTAAACCTGAGGATCGCCGCCGATGTGGGTGACAACGGCGGCACGGAGGGCCGCGGCAACGCGTGCGGCGGCATCCGCGCCGTGACAGAGCGCGAACAGCGAAGGCCCGGATCCGGAGAGGCTGCAGCCCAGGGCCCCAGCGTCCACGGCAGCCTGCTTGATGGCCGCGAACCCGGGCACGAGCGGGGCCCGGCGCGGCTCGGCGATGGTGTCTTCGAGCGCGCGCGCGATGAGCGCGAAGTCGCCCCGGTGGAGGCCATCGACGAGCGCGCGCATGTTGGCCCACTGACGAATGGCGTCGGCGAGCGGCACGGTTGTGCCGAGCAGGGCCCGCGCCTTCGCGGTTTCGATCTCGAGGTCGGGGTGGATGACGACCGCCATCAGGCCCGCGGGGACCGGCAGCCGCACGATGTCAGGCGGATCGGGGTGTCGCACGAGCACGAAGCCGCCACAAAGCGACGGGGCGATGTTGTCGGGGTGCGCGGTCCGCGAACCCAGGCCTTCGCCCTCAATCGCGCAGGCGATCAGCGTGTCGAGCGACGCATGGGCATCGAGCAGCCCGTCCACCGCGACGACCGCCGCCGCCGCGCTCGCGGCGCTGCCGCCGAGGCCGCTCGCGAGCGGCAGCCCCTTCCTGATGCTGAGCACGACGCCCCGGTGCTCGCCGAGCACCCGCAGAAGCGCGGCCGCCGCCACACCGGCGGTGTTGCGGGCCGCCTCCAGGGGCAGCCTGCCGCCGTCGCCCGCGATCGAATCGATGGTGACGCCCGAGGGCGCGAACCGCGCGACGACCTCGTCGCCAGGCGCATCGAGCGCAAAGCCGAGCACGTCGAACCCGCACGCGACGTTGGATACCGTCGCAGGGGCGAAGGCGGTGACCGTGCGCATCAGGCCTGCACCGGCACGGCCGGAGCCAGACCGGCGACGACGGATTCGAGCCCGCTCCACGTCTCGGGGTCCTGGCAGATGAGTGTCGTCAGGTACAAACGCACGTCGTCGGCCGGGAACTCCTGCGCGATGGCCGCGGCCGCCGGGGCCAGCTTCTCTTGCGCGGGTACGACGTTCTCGTCCTTGATGAGGCCGTCCTCATGCGCGATGCCGAGGGCATCGAGAAACCGCCCCATCATCGGGCGCTGGGCCGTCAGGTGGTGGAGGACGAGCACGCGGGCCGCGATGGCATCGGGCAGGGACGCCAGGCTGGCAAGATGCCGGGACTTGCGGTCCAGATCCAACCCCACGACGGTCTTGGGCCGGAATCGTTTCTGCTGCGCGATGAGCATGGCCGCCTGGACCTGGTCGTCCACGGCGTCTTCATCGGCCCAGAACGCCCGCGCCGCCGCGAGGCGCTGCGTAGCGGTCATCTGCTTCCAGAGACGTGAGGGCATCAGCGTATCGGTCATCCTTCATATTCTAATCCCCTCCATCGCCCGTGGTATCCTCGTCAGAGCCCCGCCATGGACGAACTGGACGCGCCCGTTCCACCCGACGCTGCCTCCGTGACGACGGATGTGGCGGCAGGTCCGCTGCCGGTGCCCGAGCCGCCCCTCGAGTCCACGCCGGTTGCGT
>JBEQUD010000094.1:0-4694 GCA_040349235.1 Acidobacteriota bacterium | reverse complement strand
CGTCGAGGTAGATCCGCGTCAGCTGGTGACGGAGAAGGCCGCGCGCGAAGACGTACGTCTCGAGCCGCGTCGCCTCGCGCGGCACGACGAACGCGAACCGCCCCTCCCCGTCGGTGCCGGCACGACCCCAGGCGCCGCTCGCCAGGTCGAGCAGCTCGAGCACGCCGTCGCCGATCGGCTCGCCCCGGCCGTCGAGGAGCCGGCCCGTGAGCCGGACGCCGTCCTCGACGAGGCGGTGCTGCTCGCGACGGACGAGCCCGAGCGCGAAGTACGGCCCGACCGTCTGCGACGGCGTCGTCGTCATTCCTCGAACGGGGTCGACTGCAGGACGATGTCCCACTCGTATGCGAGCGCCCACTCCGGCTCGGTCGCCGTGATGTCGAACGAGGCGATCATCTGCGCCCGCGCCTTCGGGTCGCGCACCGAGTTGTAGATCGGGTCGAACGGGAACAGCGGATCGCCGGGGAAGTACATCTGCGTCACGAGCCGCTGCGTGAACATCCGTCCGAAGACCGAGAAGTGGATGTGCGCGGGCCGCCATGCGTTCGGGTGGTTCCGCCACGGGTAGGCGCCGGGCTTGATCGTCGTGAACCGGTAGCCGCCGTCGGCGTCCGTGATGACGCGGCCTGCGCCCGAGAAGTTCGGGTCGAGCGGCGCCGGATGCTGGTCGACCTCGTGCAGGTAGCGGCCCGCCGCGTTCGCCTGCCACACCTCGATCAGCGCGCCGCGGATCGGTCGGCCGGTGTCGTCGAGCAGCCGGCCATGGACGACGATGCGCTCGCCGAGCGGCTCGCCGGCGTGCTGCCGCGTCAGGTCGTTGTCGGATGCGTCGAGATCGTCCTCGCCGTAGACCGGGTACGCGAGCGAGTGCAGCTCCTCCGGCAGGGTCGCCAGCGGCCGCGACGGCGCGCGCCACCTCGTCGAGCGGTAGCCCGGGTAGTCGACCTGCACCTCGGAGCCGAACGACGGGTCGTCGGGCAGGACGATGTCGCTCATCTCTCACCTTTCGTCCGCAGCGCACGGAGCTCCCGCAGCTCCTCGTCGGTTGCCGGCCTCGTCTCGGCGACGTCGTCCGCGACCTTCAAGTCCCACCCCGTCGCGGCGCGAGCCTGCTCGACGGTGACACCTGGATGCACGTGCGTCAGCGTCAGCTCGCCCTCGCGCGGCTCGAGGATCCCGTGGTCGGTGACGACGACGCGGACGTTGTCGCCTGTGCTCGTGCGGAAGTCGAGCTGCTCGACGAACGCGCGTGTCGACTGCTTCAGCATCACGAACACGTTCTTGCAGCTCGTCGCGATCTCCGGCGCGCCGCCCCCGCCGGGAAGCCTGACCGTCGGCGCGTCGTACGAGCCGATGACGGTGCTGTTCAGATTGCCGTGACGGTCGATCTGCGCCGCACCGAGGAAGCCGACGTCGATGCGCCCGCCCTGCAGCCAGTACGAGAACATCTCCGGCACGGAGACGACCGCGTCCGCCGTCTCCGCGAGCTCGCCGTCCCCGATCGAGAGCGGCAGCTCTTCCGGCTTCGCGCCGATCGTGCCGCTCTCGTAGATGAGGACGCAGCCGGGCGCGTGTGTGCGGCGCGCGAGATTGGCCGCCGTCGAAGGCAGGCCGATGCCGACGAAGCAGACGGTGCCGTTCGAGAGCCGCCGCGACGCTTCGATCGCCATCAGCTCGTCGTTCACGCGGGCACCGCCGACAGCACGTGCTCGTCGATCCACGCGCGGAACGCGTCGCGGTCGCGCGAGATCGCGTCCCACTGCTTGTAGAACTCGTTGTCGCGGTCGTAGTACCCGTGCGCGTACGAGGGATGTGCACCACGCGGCGCCTCGACGACGCAGTCGACGACCCAGTGCGGCAGGACGATCGCGCCGGGACGCGGCTCGAGCTCGTCGACGATCTCCTCGACGGTGACGATCGAGCGCGACGACGCGAGCACCGTCTCCTTCTGGACGCCGAGGATCCCCCAGAGCTGGACGTTCCCTTCGCGGTCCGCCCGCTGCGCGTGGACGATGCCGACGTCGGGCCGGTGCGCGCGCACCGCCGCGAGCTCCTCGCCCGTGAACGGGCAGATCACGGTCGCCGGCGGCTCGAGGTCCGTGCCGAGATAACCCCGCAGCACGCCGAACGGCAGGTTCGCCGCCCCCGCCGCATAGGCGGCGGCCATCCCGGCGTGCGAGTGCTCCTCGAGCTCGAGCGGCCGCGGCCACCCGTGCTCGACCGCGTCGCGAAGGCGGTGCAGCGAGCCGACGCCGGGGTTGCCGCCCCACGAGAAGACGAGCTTGCGCGCGCAGCCCATCCCGATCAGCTGGTCGTAGACGATGTCCGGCGTCATCCGGATCAGGACGAGGTCGCGCTTCGCCTGCCGGATGATCTCGTGCCCGGCGGCGTGCGGGATCAGGTGGGTGAACCCTTCCAGCGCGACGGTGTCGCCGTCGCGGACGAGGGCGTCGACCGCGTCTCTGAGGGAGGCGAACGTCACGTCAGAACGGGAACGGATGTCCCTCGCCGGCGACGGTGATCCAGCGGAGCTCGGTGAACTCGTCGACCGCCGCCGTCCCGCCGAAGCGCCCCCAGCCGGAGTCCTTGACGCCGCCGAACGGCATCTGCGGCTCGTCGCCGACGGTCTGGTCGTTGATGTGGACGATGCCGGTGCGCAGTTTCGCGGCGAACGCCATGGCGCGCTCGATGGATTGCGTGAACACGCCCGCCGACAATCCGTACTCGGTGCTGTTGGCAATCGCGAGCGCCTCCTCGTCCGTGTCGAACGGCACCACCGCCACCACCGGACCGAACACCTCCTCCGACAGAATGCGCATTCCCGGCCGCACGTCCTCCAGTACCGTCGCCTTGTAGAACAGGCTCTCGCAGCTGCCGCCGGCGCGCAGCACCGCGCCCTTGGCGATCGCGTCCTTGACGATGCCCTCCACGCGCTCGACCTGGCGCCCGTTGATGAGCGGCCCGAGCGCACACGGCCCCGCGTTCGGATCTCCCACCGGCAGGTTTTTCGCCTTCTGCACCAGGCGCTCGACGAGGTCGCGCGCCACGCTGCGGTGCACGAGCACGGTGCCGGTGGCCATACAGATCTGTCCCTGGTGCAGGTAGGCGCCCCAGGCGACGTTGGAAGCCGCGATATCCAGGTCCGCGTCATCGAGAACGATGGTGGAATTCTTTCCGCCCAGTTCCAGCGTGACCTTCTTCAGGTGCTTGCTCGCGAGCTCGCCCACGCGCCTGCCTGCGGCCGTCGAGCCGGTGAACGAAACCATCGACACGCCGGGATCGGTGACGAGCGCTTCACCCGCCTCGGCACCGCCGGGCAGCACGTGCAGCAGCCCGGCGGGCAGGCCCGCCGCCTCGAACAGGCGCGCGAGGATGAAGCCGCCGGTGACCGGCGTCTGCGGATCGGGCTTCAGCACCACCGCGTTGCCGAGCGCCAGCGCCGGCGCGACCGCGCGCGTGGACAGGATCAGCGGCGCGTTGAACGGCGAAATCACGCCGACCACGCCATGCGGCACGCGGCGCGCGAAGCTCATGCGCTTGGGACCGGAGGGCAGCATCACGCCTGGCGGCTGCGTGGCGATGGCGGCAGCCTCAAGCAGGATGCCCACGGCCATATGCAGCTCGAAATCCGCCTTTGGAGGAATGGAGCCGGTTTCGCGCACGATCCATGTGCGCAGCTGCTCAGAGTGCGCTTCGAGGAATTGCGCGGCGCGGCGCATCACGGCCGCGCGCTGGTCCGCGGGCGTCGCCGCCCACTCCGGCTGCGCCGCGGCGGCGGCATGCACCGCCTCGCGCACGTCCTCTGCGTCGGCGAAACCGACTTCGGTGAGAACTTTGCCGGTGGCGGGCTCGATGACCTCCTTCGAGCCGCCTTTGGCGAGCTGCCAGCGTCCGGAGAATATCTTGCCCTTCCACGCGTTCTCCGCGGCGATCGTCACCGCGGTATTTTCCTTGGCAGTCATGAACAGCCCTCCTTTCCAGGTCAGTTTTCCCGGCACGGTGTCCGCGCCGAGATAGGCGGCGCGCAGCCGCTCCGATTTGAGAAGCTTGCCCGCGGCGCCCTTCATCACCACCGCGCCCCGCTCGATCACGTATGCGCCCTCGGCGATGGCCAGCGCCTTGGCGATGTTCTGTTCCACCAGCAGGATGGTCACCCCGTCGTCGCGGATCCGGCGCACGATGGCCAGCAACTCGTCCACCATCTTCGGCGCGAGGCCGAGCGAGGGTTCGTCCAGCATGAGGAGCCTGGGCTGGCCCATCAGCGCGCGTCCGACCGCCAGCATCTGCTGCTCGCCGCCGGACATAGTGCCGGCGAGCTGGCTGCGGCGCTGCGCGAGCTTCGGGAAGAATTCATAGACGCGCGCGAGGCGCGCGCTGCGCTCGCCGCGGGACAGCAGGTAGGCGCCCAGCTCCAGGTTTTCGTGCACCGACATCTGCGCAAAGAGCTGCCGGCCCTCGGGCACCTGCACCAGGCCCCTGGACACGATCGCCGCGGCCTGCGCTGGCAGGGGCGCGTTGTCGAACAGCACCTCGCCTTCGCGGGGGATGAGGCCGGAGAGAGCGCGTAGAAGCGTGCTCTTGCCCGCGCCGTTCGGGCCCACCACCACGGTGAGTTCGCCGCCCGGCACCTCCAGGTCGATCCTGTCGAGCACCCGGATCGGGCCGTAGCCTGCCGACAGGCCTTTGACTGTGAG
>JBEQUD010000465.1:0-3573 GCA_040349235.1 Acidobacteriota bacterium | reverse complement strand
GAAGGGGAACGCGTCCAGCGCGCGTTCGAATTCGTGCGCCGCGACGAGCAGTGGCGTGGCCAGCGCCTGGTCGTGCCAGCCGGCCACGCGGGAGGCGCAGGCGCGCAGGTCGTCGGCCGAGAGGCGGTCGATAACGGCGAGGGTATGCGCCCGCGTCGGCGCGTGGTTATGCGCGGTGCTGGTCGCGTGGTCGGTGCCGCGCGCGGCGGAATCGTGCTCGGTGCCGTAGACGACCAGCGACTGCAGGCGGTCACCGACGATCCCACGGAGGTCGCGTTCGAGTGCGGCGACGCTGCCCGGAATGTCCATGACCCTCATTGTATAGAATGGCGCGATGCGCCTGCGCGAGCTGAACGTCGGTTGTTTCGGGGGCGGTACGGGCCTGCCGAGCCTCCTCGGCGGGCTGAAGCGCAACCCCTGGCTCCACGTCAATGCCGTCGTCACGATGTTCGATAGCGGCGGCAGTTCGGGGCAACTGCGGGACGAACTGGGCGTGCTCCCGCCGGGCGACATCCTCAAGTGCGCGCTCGCCCTGGCGCGGAACACCCGCGAGGCCCGCCGCGTGCTACTGGCGCGCCTGCCGACGATCGAGCACGCGCGGCTCGGCGGCCACACGGGCGGCAATCTTCTTCTCTCGATGATGCAGCGCTACAGCGGCGATTTCCTCGACGCGGTGGACGGTCTCCGCGCGCTGCTCGGCTGCCGCGGGCGCGTCTGGCCGGTCAGCGTCGAGCAGGCGTCGGTCTGCGCGGAGTACGGCGACGGCTCGATCACGCGCGGCGAGGTCGAAGTGGACGCGGGGCAGTCGCTCGGGCGGCTCGTCGAACGCATCTGGCTCGAGCCGGCGGTGTCCATTCACCCCGCGGTCGCCAAGGCGATTACCGAGTTCGACGCGGTGGTCATCAGCCCGGGCAGCTTCTACACGAGCCTGATGCCTATCTTCCTCGTGCGCGGCGTGCCCGAGGCGATCGCCCAGGTCAAGGGGCCGATCATCCTGGTGGCGAATCTCCTGACCGAAGGGCGGGGGATGCTCGGGTTCACGGCGGCTGATGCCGTCGGGCGTCTCGAAGAGGCCATCGCCCGGAAGATTGACGTCGTCATCACCAACCGCACCTGGCCCTCGCCACAGGTGCTCGGCCGCTACGCCCTCGAGCACAAAGAGCCGCTGATGCCCGGGGACCTGCCCGCGCATACGGAGATGGTGGGCGGCGAGTTCTGGACGGGCGACATCGCGCGGCACGACCGGCTCCGGCTCGCCTACGCGGTTTGGAGCGTTCTGTCCGAGCGTCTGCTGCTCGGCTGACCGCCGCTACTTCTTCCGCGCCGACTTTTTCTGCATCGACGTCTTCCGCGTCGATGCGCGCGCGGGGGGCTCGGCCGCGATCGCGGTCGCGGTCGCTCGCCGCGCCGCAGGCTTCTGCGGCTTGTCGGAGCGGGCGCGCCCGGCCTTCAGCGCCGCGGCGCGTTCGATGATGGCCGCCAGCATCGCACCCGCGTCGCCGCCTTTGGCGGGCCGGTTCGAGTGCCACACGGCCGGTGCGTCTCCTCCGAGGATGTCCTCGAAGTCGCCGTCGCTCTTCACGCTGCGCGGCGCGAAGGTCGTGATATCGACATCGCCCGCCCAGTCGTCCCGGTGCTTGATGAGCAGCCAGCTCTTTGCGCCGTCGCCCGCGCGCGCGCCCGGGTAGCGCCCGCTGGTGCGCACGAGCACCCACGAGCCCTTCAGCTTGTAGCCGTCCAACGTGAACTTGAGGTCGCCCTTCGCGAGCGCACCATCGACGTCGTCCGTGTCCGGTGTCCAGGTGCCGCGGTCCCAGAGCATGACGATGCCTGCGCCGTAGCCTTCGGGAATCACGCCCTCGAATTCGCCGTACGCCAGCGGGTGGTCTTCGACGTGCATCGCGAGCCGTTTGGTCGCCGGATCGAGCGACGGGCCCTTGGGCACGGCCCAGGAGAGGAGGACGCCGTTGTGCTCGAGGCGGAAGTCGTAGTGCAGGTGGCTGGCCAGATGCTTCTGGACACAGAAGAACAGGGCCTTCCGCGTGGCAGGCGTGGGTTCGGTGCCCGAGGGTTCAGGCGTTTTCGTGAAATCGCGTTTGCGTCGGTACTCGTCGAGCGCCATCGCTTCTCTCCTGGGACACTAGGCCGCGTCGCCGATGAGGCTCGTCAGTGGCTTCCTGAAGAGGAACATCAGCACGCCGGCGGCTACCGGCAGCAGCGCCACCATCGTGAATAGCTGCGGGAGCGGCATGGACTCGTAGAAGGTTGCGGCCAGGCCGCCGAGAAAATTGCCGACCGATGCCCCGAGAAACCAGACGCCCATCATCAGGCTGACAATCCGCGGCGGCGCCAGCTTCGTCATCGAGCTGAGGCCGACCGGGCTGAGGCACAACTCGGCGAACGTGTGGACCAGATAGGTGGCGGTCAACCACAGCGGGCTGACGGGAATCCCGTGGGCGCTGATGCGGGACGCGGGCACGAGCAGGAGGAACCCGAGCCCGACGCCGACGAGGCCGAAGGAGAACTTGGTGGGGCTGGCCGGCTGCCCATGGCCCATGCGCACCCACAGCCAGGCGAACACCGGGGCGAACGCGATGATGAAGAGCGCGTTCAGGGACTGATACCAGCTGCTCGGAAACGTACGGCCGAGAATGGTGTTGCTGGAGGCCCGGTCCGCGAACAGATTCAAGGTGGAGCCCGCCTGCTCGAACACGGAGAAGAAGAGGGCGGCGGCGACGAAGAACACCCCGATGAGGTAGAGCCGTTTGCGTTCGGCGGATGTCCACTCGCGATCGAGGAACAGCCAGCCGAAGAAGACGACCGTGACGCCCAGGAGGAGATAGCCGTACGAGTTGCTGATCTGTTCCGGCGTTACGGGCAGCCAGCCGGCGGCAATCGAGCCGGCCAGTGCGCCGAGCATGACGACGCTGCCGACGATGGCGACCACCGCGCGGCGCTGCAGGGTGGCTGCCGCGGCGGGGGAGGCCGGCGCGGCGGGGTGCATGCCGGCCTCCCCGAGTCTGCGGGAGCCAAGCATGTACTGCACCAGGCCCAACGTCATGCCCACACCGGCCGCGCCGAAGCCCCAGTGCCAGCTGGCGTTCGGATCGAATCCCATGCCGGCCAGCCACGCGCGAAACCCGGCGTCCTGCGCCAGAAAGCCGGTCAGGAGCGGCCCCACGAACGCCCCCAGGTTGATGCCCATGTAGAAGAGCGAGAAGCCCGCGTCGCGGCGGTCGTCGTCCGCCGCATACAGCTGTCCGACGATGACGCTGATGTTCGGCTTGAGGAGTCCCGTGCCGAGGACGATGCCGGTGAGCCCTGCGTAGAACGCGGCCGGCGTGGGAACGGCGAGGGTGTAGTGGCCCGCGGCGATGAGGAGGCCGCCGTAGAGCACCGCGCGTCGCTGGCCGAGCAGCCGGTCCGCGATCCACCCGCCCGGGAGGCTCATCAGGTACACCATCGACGTGTAGGTGCCATAGACGGCCGCCGCGGTCGAGGTGCTCAGCCCAAGCCCGCCCAGGTTCGCCCCAGCGGTCATGTACAGGATGAGAAAGCCCCGCATGCCGTAGT
>JBEQUD010000090.1:0-4985 GCA_040349235.1 Acidobacteriota bacterium | reverse complement strand
CCGTGCCACCGTGCGCGAGCTGGTCAACGGCGTCCCCGTGACGCGCGCGGGTTCGTGGACGCAAGTGGGCGCCGTCGCGCTGTGCCCGACGTTTCCCTTCTGGATGCAGCGGCTCCAGGGCGACGTGATGGTGGTGCACGAGCCGAACCCGGTGGCGATTGTCGCGCACGCGCTCGTGCGGCCCACGAGCAAGCTCGTCGTGTGGATCCATGCGGAAGTGGTGCGGCCGCAGTGGCGATACCGCGCGTTCTACCGTCCGTTCCTGCGCCGGCTGCTGACGCGCGCCGATCGCGTGATCGTCGCGTCCCCGCCGATGGTGGACGTGGCCGTCGAGCTGCAGGACTTCCGCGAGAAGACCGTCGTCATCCCCTACGGCATCGACCCCAACCAGCACCGGCTCGACGCCGCCGTGGCCGAGCAGATGCGACGGATCCAGGCGGCATCGGCGTCGGCATCCGCATCGACATCGCCGTCGCCCCTGGTGCTGTTCGTGGGACGCCTGGTGCCGTACAAAGGCGTGGACGTGCTGCTGCGGGCGCTGCAGCACGTGGACGCGCACGCCGTGCTCGTCGGCGAAGGGCCGCAGCGGGCCGCGCTGCAGCAGATGGCGGGCGACTTGGGCATCGCGCATCGCGTGCGGTTTGCCGGCGACGTGGACCAGACGACGTTGACCGCGCTGTACCACGCGTGCGACGTGTTCGCGCTGCCGTCGGTGACGCACGCCGAGGCCTTCGGCATGGTGCAGCTCGAGGCGATGGCCTGCCGGAAGCCTGTGATCAGCACGCGGCTGCCCTCGGGCGTCCCGTGGGTGAACCGCGACGGCGACTCGGGGCTGGTGGTGACGCCAGGGGACGCGGACGGGCTGGCGGGCGCCCTCCGGACGCTGCTCGCCGACAAAGAGCTGCGCGCGCGGATGGGCGAGCGCGGCCACGCCCGCGTCGTCCGCGAGTTCACCATCGAGCGGATGGCGGCGCAGACGACCGCGCTCTATCACGAGGTGCTCGGGCGCGGCGCGGCCGGGCAGGCGACGCGCGGGGCAAGCGTCGATGCGCATGCGGCAGACGGCGCCACGCTCGACACGCGCCCGGCACGCCGCACGGCATAGCGGGCGCGGCCACGCTCGCGGCCGCGCGACGTTCAGCGCGTGCCTCCGGGCGCCGGGCTCTCGACATGAACACGCAGAGGTATGACATGACATCGCAGGTGCACAGCATCGAGGCCGGCACAATACCGCGGGGCGTCGCCAGCTCGGTTCCGCTCGGGAAGCGGCTGCTCGACGTGGGGCTCGCGGGCGTCGGGCTCGTCGTGTCGGCGCCGGTCTGGGCCGCGCTCGCCGCGGCCATCAAGCTCGAGGATGGCGGGCCGGTGTTCTACACACAGGACCGCGTCGGCGAACACGCGAGCGTGTTCAAGGTGTTCAAGTTCCGCTCGATGATCGTCAACGCCGAGGCGGTAACGGGCGCGCTGCAGGCGACCGACGGCGACCCCCGCATCACGCGCATCGGCCGCTTCATGCGCGCGACCGCCATGGACGAGCTGCCCCAGTTGTGGAACATCTTCCGCGGGGACATGAGCTTTGTCGGCCCGCGCGCCCTGCGCCCGGGCGAAATCGAGGCCGCGGACGGCGCGTTCGTGCCGCTCGAGGACGTGCCCGGCTACGCCGAGCGCTGCCGTATCCGGCCCGGCCTGACGGGCGTGGCGCAGATCTACGCCCCGCGCGACGTCGGCCGCCGCCACAAGTTCCGCTTCGACCGCATCTACGCCCGGAAGCAGAGCTTCTGGCTGGACGTGCGGCTCATCCTCGTGTCGTTCTGGATTACGTTCCGCGGCCGGTGGGAACACCGCGGCAACAAGGTCTAGCGGCACCGGCGACAACGCTTGGCCCGGGTGTACCGTTTCGGGTACTCTAGGCCACGCGAAAAATGTGCGATGTCGCCGTCGTCGGAGGCGGACCGGGCGGTCTGTACGCGGCCCGTCAGCTCGCGCAGCGCGGCTTTGAGGTCGCGGTGTTCGAGGAACATGCCTCGCCGGGAGAACCCGTGCACTGCACGGGCGTGCTCGCCGTCGAGGCCTTCGACGAATTCGACGTCCCCCGCGAGTCCATCCTCAACCCGCTAGCGACCGCCACCTTCTTCGGCCCCTCCGGCGCGTCGTTCGCCTACACCACCCCACACACTGAAGCCGTCGTCATCGACCGCGCGTCCTTCGACCGTGTCCTGTCGGAGCGGGCCGAGGCCGTCGGCGTACGCGTCCACGCCGACGTCCGGGTGATGGACGTCCAGGTGTCCGACCGGTCGGTGCGCGTCGTGCCGGCTTCGGGGCCGCCGGTCGAGGCGCGCGCCTGCATCCTCGCCTGTGGGGCCAATTACACGCTGCAGCGCCGGCTTGGCCTCGGGATGGCATCGCTCCACCTGCAGTCGGCGCAGGTGGAACTGCCGGCCGATCGGCCCGGCGACACCGAGGTGCACTTCGGCTCGGAGGTCGCGCCTAAGGGGTTCGCGTGGGCCGTGCCCGTGCACCGCGCCGGCCGCGCCTTCGCGCGGGTTGGCCTGATGTGCGAGCGCGACGCGCGCGACTACTTCGACCGCTTTCTGGCCGCCATCGCCCCGCGGTGGCAGATTGGCACGGAGCAGTACGGGCGGGGCAGCGTCGAGCCGCGCAGCAAGGTGCTGCCGCTCGGCCCCATCGCGCGCACCTACGCGGCGCGCCTCCTCGCAGTGGGCGACGCGGCGGGCCTCGTGAAGGCCACGACCGGCGGCGGCATCTATTACAGCCTCCTCAGCGGCGAGCTGGCGGCCGACGTGCTCGCGCGCGCCCTGCATCTCGACGAGCTCGACGAGGCGTCGCTCGCGCCCTACGAAGAACGGTGGCGGGCGCTCCTCGGCGACGAGTTGAGCGCGCAGGCGACGCTCCGTGAAATCGCCAACGACCTCTCCGACGCCGAAATCGATAGCCTCTTCGAGCTGGCGCGCACCAACGGCATCATGCCGATCATCCGCCGCACGGCCACCTTCAACCGCCACCGCAACCTGATCGTCTCCCTCCTCGGCCATCCACCAGCGCGGCGCCTTCTGATGCGCCGCATGCTCGGCTGGAGCGCGTAGCCACTTTCTGCCGAAGCACCCCGTCGTCAGCTTCGCGACACAGGCGCTCCTGCTCGGGGCCGTGGTGGCCACCGTCGCCTGGGGTGTGCTCGCGTTCGGCGCGGTCTACCCATGGGCGTACAGGGCGCTCGCCGCCGGCTCGGTTGTCGTCGGAGCCGCGGGCTTCTTCGCCGGACGCCGCGGGCGTCCGCCGCTGACACGCCTGGCCGTCGCGCTCGGCTGCGTCGCGGTGGCCATCGGGCTGCAGCTCGTGCCGATGCCGCGGCCGCTGCTGGCGCGGATCAATCCCGGGACGGACGCGTTTCTGCGGCGGTACGATTTCGCCTACGCCACCGGGACGCCGTCGGCCGACAGCGTCCCCTCGCAGATGGACGACGTCGCGCGGCCATGGCAGACCATCTCGATCGCGCCGTACAAGACGCGACTCGGCCTGGGCCTGTTCCTCGCGCTGGCGCTCTTGCTGCTCGGAACGGCGCGCATCGTTTCCATCGTGGGGGCGCGCGGCGTGGCCCTGGCCGTCATGGGCCTCGGCATCGTCGTCACACTGCTTGCGATGCTGCAGCTCGCGCTCAACCCGAACGCGGGGGAGTTCACGCTCATCTACGGGTTCTGGCGGCCGCGTGGCATTTCGGAGCCCTTCGGCCCGTTCGTCAATCCGAACCACTACGCGGGCTGGATGCTGATGACGGTGCCGCTCGTGCTCGGCCTCGCGTGCGGGACGTTCGAGCGGGCAGGCCGGATGCTGGCGCCGGGCCTGCGGAACCAGGTGCTGTGGCTCGCGTCGATGGACGGCAGCGTGCTCGCCACCTCGGCGTTTGCCTGCGTGGCAATGGGCGCGTCGCTGATGATGACCAAGTCGCGCTCGGGCATCGCCAGCTTGATCGTCGCGATGGCGCTCGTCGGGGCGCTGGTGCTGCTGCGGCAACGCCGCGCACGTGCGCGGGTGGCCGCGGCGGCCGCGTTCGTCGCGCTGCTCGTCGGCACCACCGCGTGGGCCGGCATCGACACGATGCTCTACAAGTTCCGGCAGCCGACCGACGGCGTCGTCGGGCTGAGCGGTCGCGTGGGCGCGTGGAGGGACGCGGTGCAGATGGTCCGCGACAGCCCGCTTGCGGGCCTCGGCCTCGACACCTACGGCACGGCGATGGTCGTTTACCAGACGGGGCCGCGCGGCATGCACTTCCAGGAAGCGCACAACGACTATTTGCAGCTGGCGGCCGAAGGCGGCCTGCTTGTCGGCGTGCCCGCTCTCGCGGCGCTGCTTGTTTTCGTCGCGGAGGTGCGGCGGAGGTTTGCCGAAGCCCCGCGCGAGGGGATGACATATTGGCTGCGGGTCGGCGCGGTTGTCGGCCTTGTGGCCGTCGCGCTGCAGTCGCTCGTGGAGTTCAGCCTGCAGATGCCGGGCAACGCCGCGATGTTCGCGCTGCTTGCGGCCATCGCCCTCCACCGCTCGCCCCGCCTCGCCGGCCGGCTGTCGTAAGCCGCGCCCGCGCGCCCTCCGGCGCACAGCTGTCGCCCGTCCCGCACCTGCGCCGTTCGCGACCGCGCGTCTGTGTCCGCGCAACGCACGCACGACGGCGGGCGCGGCATCACAACCCGAGTCGCTGTTTGTCCCGTGCGGTCACCGTGCAGGTGCGCGTGCCGCCGCCGACTGTCGCCACGATGTCGAAGGCCTCGGCGGCCGCGACGGCCTGCGCCGCGGCGCCGCTGAACGTCGCGACGCCGTCCCACGAAAGGGCGTCGGCGGGCGCCGCACGGTTTTCGCTGCGCACCGCAACGGCGTCGATGCGCGCGCCGCTGTCGGTGCGGACGACGACCTGGAGGTGCCACGCGCGGAGCGCGGCCGGCGTGGTCCAGTCACGCCCGGCGTGCGCGGCATCC
>JBEQUD010000438.1:0-8370 GCA_040349235.1 Acidobacteriota bacterium | reverse complement strand
GCGCAAGACCGCGCACGACTGGGAGCTGCGAACCCAGCTGCGCTCGGTGAAGGGCGTCAGTGAAATCAACTCGTGGGGTGGTCTGACGCGGCAGTACCACGTCGTGGTCGATCCCTCGAGGCTCGATCGGTTTGGACTGACGCTCCATCAGGTGTTTGCCGCGATCGCGGCCAACAACGCGTCGTTCGGGGGTGGGTTCGTCGAGCACCAGTCCGAGCGCTACACCGTCCGAGGCACGGGGCTCGTGGCCGGCGAGACGGATATCCGCGCGATTGTCGTGGATGAAGTGGACGGCGTGCCCGTGCTGGTGTCCGACGTGGCGGAGGTGCGCATCGGGTCGATGCCACGACAGGGCGCCGTGACCCACGACGGGGCGGGCGAGTCGGTGGCCGGCATGGTGATCATGCTCAAGGGCGAGAATGGCAAGGACGTGGGCGCCCGGGTGAAGGCCCGCATTGCCGATGTCATCCGCACGCTGCCGGGCGGCCTGACGCTGACGCCCTTCTACGATCAGACGGAGGTGATCGATCGGACCGCCTCCACGGTGCGCCGCAATCTCCTCGAGGGCTCGCTGCTCGTCGTCATCGTGCTGTTCGTGTTCCTGCGGGACGTGCGCGCGTCGCTCATCGTGGCCGCGGTCATTCCGGTGTCGATGCTCGCCGGCTTCATCGGGATGCGGCTCTTCGGGGTCTCGGCGAATCTGATGTCCCTCGGCGCCATCGACTTCGGCCTCATTGTGGACGGCGCGGTGGTCACCATGGAGAATTTCATCCGTCGCCGCTCGGAGGCGGGCCACACGCAGGAGCATCACGACCACGATCCCCACGGCACGCGTCTCGCTCTGTTCACGAGCGCGGGCACCGAGGTGGCCCGGCCCATCCTGTTCGGCGTGCTGATCATCGTGGCCGTGTATCTGCCGATCTTCACGCTCGAGGGCCTCGAGGGCAAGATGTTCCGCCCCATGGCCATCACTGTTTGTTCCGCGATCCTGGGGTCGTTGCTGCTCTCGCTGACCGTCGTCCCGGTCGTGTCCTCCTACCTGTTGACGGTTGCGCGCGTGGAACACGACGAGCGCTGGTTTGCGAGGTTGCGGGCGCGGTACCTCCACGATCTCGGGTGGGCCATGGATCATCCAGGACGCACCATCGCGCTGGCCCTCGTGGCCGTGTCCCTGACCGTGGGGTCGTTGCCGTTTCTCGGCACCGAGTTCATGCCGAAGCTCGACGAAGGGTCGATTCTGATCGAGACGCGCAAACTGCCGTCCGTGTCGCTGCAGGAATCCGTGGAGATGTCCACACGCGTCGAGCAGGTCGTCAAATCGTTTCCTGAGGTGCGCCAGGTCGTGACCAAGATCGGCCGGCCGGATCTGGCGACCGAGGCGATGGGCATCTATCAGGGCGACGTCTACGTGGGCCTGCACCCTGTGGAGACTTGGACCAGCGGACGGGACAAGGCGGAGCTCGTCGATGCCATGTCGAGCGCGCTCGAGGCCCTGCCCGGGATGTCGTTCAATTTTACGCAGCCGATGGCGATGCGCCTCGATGAGGTGATCTCGGGTGTGAAGGCCGATGTCGCGGTGAAGATCTTCGGCCAGGATCCGACGATGCTCGAACGTCTAGGCACCACCGTGGTGCGCGAGCTGCGACAGGTGCGCGGTGCGAGCGACCTGCAGGCGGAGGTTCTGTCTGGCGCCGCGCAGCTGCAGATCGATATCGACCGTGCGCAAATGGCGCGTTACGGGCTGAACGTCAGCGACGTGCGGGAGGTGGTTGAGACCGTCGTGGGGGGATCGGTCGCCACGGAGCTGCTCGATGGTCCGCGACGGTTCCCCGTGCTGGTCCGGCTTCCCGAGCAGATGCGCGCCAGCGCCGATGCGGTTGGCGCGGTGCTCCTGACCGGACGCCGCGGCGAGCGCGTACCGCTGTCGCGCGTGGCGCGCATCCGGGAGACCAGCGCGCCGGAAGCGATCAATCACGAGAACGCGGAGCGTCGGCTCGTTGTGCAGACCAACATACGCGGCCGTGATGTCGGCAGCTTCGTGGCCGAGGCCCAACGGCGGGTGGGGCAGGCGCTCGAGCTCCCGGCCGGTTACCGGATTGCCTGGGGCGGTCAGTTCGAGAATCAGGCGCGGGCGACGGCGCGGCTGGCGGTCGTCGTTCCGCTGTCGGTGGCCATCATCTTCCTCCTGCTCTTCGTCACGTTCGGCCGCCTGCGGCAGGCCGCGCTCGTGCTCCTGAACGTCCCGTTCGCGCTCATCGGAGGTGTGGCGGCGCTCTGGCTCAGGGGGCTGACGTTGAACCTGTCGGCGTCGGTCGGCTTCATCGCGCTCTTCGGCGTGGCGGTGCTCAACGGCGTGGTGCTGGTGACGGCCGTCAACCGGCTGCGCGAACAGAAGACGGGGCTGCGGGAGGCGGTGATCACCGGTGCGGCGACGCGTCTGAGGCCCGTCCTGATGACGGCTCTCGTGGCGGCCCTCGGATTCATCCCGATGGCCCTCTCGCACAGCGCGGGCGCCGAGATCCAGCGTCCGCTCGCGAGTGTCGTCATCGGGGGGATCGTGACCTCGACACTGCTGACGCTCATGGTGCTGCCGACGCTGTACGAACTGGTCGAGCGCCGAGCACTCCGTCCGGGCAACGACGACTAGCCTAGAATATGTCGTGCGCGTTCTCGTGGTCGAAGACGATCCGGCCATCAGCCGCTTCGTGTTGCGCGGCTTGCGGGAGGAGAACTATCGCGCCGACCTGGCCGAGGACGGTCTCGAGGCCGAGCGGATGGCTGGAGACGGATCGTACGACGCGATCGTGCTCGACATCCAGTTGCCGGGCATGGACGGCTTCGCCCTGTGCCGGCGCCTCCGCGGCGACGGTGTGGACACACCCGTGCTGATGCTGACGGCGCGCGACGCGGTGACGGACCGCGTTCAGGGCCTGGACGCCGGCGCGGACGACTATCTGGTCAAGCCGTTCGCGTTCGACGAGCTGCTCGCCCGTCTTCGCGCGTTGACCAGGCGCGGGCGCACGCGCCAACTCACGACCGCCTTGTCCTACGGCCCGATCGTCCTCGACACAACCACGCACCTCGTGACCGTGGCCGCTCGCCCGGTGGAACTGAGCGCCACCGAGTACCGCCTGCTCGAGCACCTCCTTCGTCATGCCGAGACCATCGTGTCGCGCGATCAGCTCGCCGACCACGTGTGGGGTGGCGAGTACGACCCCTTTTCGAACGTCGCAGATGTCTACGTCGGATATCTGCGACGGAAGCTGCGCGGGGCGGGCATCGACGAGCCTCTGATCCACACGATTCGGGGTATGGGCTACATGCTGAAGGCGCATCATGTCGGTGGAGACCCGGCATGATGCTCTCCTTCACCTGGCGCCTGACGATTCGCTGGCTGCTGGCCTTCGGCATGGTGCTGGCGCTGGCTGATGTCGCGGTCTACGTCGGCACGCGTGCCTTTCTGGTTCGGGACTTCGACGCCCAGCTCCGCACCCTCGCGGGGACCGAGCTGGCATCGTCGGACGAACCGGGTGAGGGCGTGCACCTCCACGAGTTACCCATCGACGTGCGCGGCTCGCAGGAGTACGCGGACAAGTTCGTGCAGCTGATCGACGCGCGAGGACAGGTCCTCATGCAGTCGCCGGGCCTCGGCGCGACGGCGGCCCTCGTGGAGGGCGACCATCTCAGGCAGGCGTTGGCCGGTGTGGCCCCCCTCGTGACTGTCTCGGTGCGAGGCCGCCACGGACGCATGATCAGTCTGGCGACCTCCGGCCGGGAGCCGTACGTCGTTGCCGTCGGCGTCTTCACCGACAAGCTGGACTCGACGCTCGTGCGGCTCAGGAACCTGCTCGTCGCGGTCTGGGCCTGCGGGCTCGGTGCGACCGCGTTGCTCGGCTTCTCGCTGGCGTCACGTGCGCTCGTTCCCATCCGTCGGATCACGGAGCACGCGGCGTCCATCGCCGACGGGCAATTCGCGACACGACTCGACGCGCCGAAGGCGGACGACGAGATTGGGCGGATGACCCGACTGCTGAACCGGATGCTTGATCGGTTGCACGGCGCGATCGAGGCCAACCGGCGGTTCGCGGCCGACGCGTCGCACGAGCTGCGGGGGCCGTTGACGGCGGCGCTCGGCGAGATCGATGTGACGTTGAAGCGCGATCGCACGTCCGCGGAGTACCGCGAGGTGCTCACGCTTCTCCGGGAACGGCTGCAGGTGATGGGCAGCCTGACCGAGGACCTGATGCTGCTCGTGAGAGCGCAGGAGGGCAGTCGGCCAGCGGTTGGCGAGGTGAGGGTCGCCGAACTGCTCGGTCGCGTCATGGCGCGTGCGGCCGACCTGGCGACCACGAGCCGCATCGCGATTGAAATGCACGCCCCACCAGACCTCGTCGTCTATGCAGACGCTGGATTGCTCGAACACGTGTTCGACAACCTGTTGCAGAACGCGATCCAGTACAACCACGAAGACGGCACGGTCGTCATCACGGCGCGCATGAGCCCGCGCACCGGCGGATGGGTCGCTGACCAGGTGGTACTCGAAGTCCGGAACTCCGGTGCAAGCATTCCGCCCGAAGAACGCGAGCGTGTGTTCGACCGCTTCTACCGTCTCGATCCGTCGAGGTCGAGGCGCACCGGGGGCGCCGGGCTGGGTCTGGCCATCGCGCGCGAGATCGTTCAGCTCTTCAAGGGCACGATCGCCGTGGGAGACCACGCAGGCCAGGGAACGCTGATCGAGGTGCGGCTTCCCGGCGGACGAGCGACCGGTTGCCCCCCCGCACCGCGCACCCTGCACGTTGCACCCCGCACGTCGTAGATGATTTCCACCTGGGTTACGTGGATGTCGATATAGTCACGTATAGATACAAATATGTTCTAGTATAGCCTTTATCTGTCTTTTATGTCCGCCTGGAAGTCGAATGTCGCATGAAAGTCTGACGCTGTTGTCGTGGTGGGGCGTGTTGAGCGATCGACGTGGGACATATCTGTATACACAATTTTGCTAACGTACATATATGTATGTTGTCTGGCGATTCTCGAATTCGCGCTCGTTCGGCCAGCTATCGAGGAAACATTAGCGATTCCGTCGATGTCGTGGCGGCTCCACCGGCTTTGCGAGGTGGCGTCTCTCTTGCTGCTCCTCATGACTGCGGGGGGACCCGTCCCTTGGGACGACGTTCCAGAAGCGAGATTCATCAGGAGGAGCCTTGTGATGTGTGGGATTCGCGCAGTCGGCCGGAAGGCCCTTTTTTCGGTGGCGGTTGGGTGTCTGATTCTCGTGGGGAGCGTCATGCCGGCTACGGCGCAGCAGGCCGCGGCGTCGCCGGCCACGACGCCGTCCTTTCTCGACCAGGTAGAGGTGTTCGGTCTGGCTGATACCTACTACAGCTGGTTCTCGACCAAGCCGACCGGGGACGCGCAGCTGCGCGCCTTCGATCAGCGCCACAACACGTTCTCCGTTCCGTTCGTCGGGTTCGGGTTCTCGAAGGTGCCGACCGCGGAGAGCCGAACGGGCTTCCGGCTGGACATGGGCTTCGGCCGGGGGATGCGGTCGTTTCACTCGACAGAGCCCGGGGGGTCCGACCTCATCGAGAACATTCTCGAAGGCTATGTGAGCTACCTCGCCCCAGTCGGCAAGGGGCTGCAGGTCGATGTCGGCACGTTCGTCACGCCCGCTGGAGCCGAAGTGACCAAGACGAAGGACAACTGGAACGCGTCGCGCGCCATCCTCTATCTGATGGGTCCGTACTACCACACGGGCCTTCGGGTGAGCTATCCGGTCAACGACAAGGTGTCACTCGGCGCGACGTTGACCAACGGCTGGAACAACGTCACGGAGAACAATACCGGCAAGACAGTCGGGGGGACTATTTCGCTCAAGCCCACCAGCAAGTTGACGATCATCGAGAACGTGTTCTTCGGCCCAGAGCAGACAGATGTCTCCGACAAGTACCGCACCTTCTCCGATACGGTTGTGAGCTACGTCGCTCACGAGAAGGTGTCGCTGATGCTCAACTACGACCGCGGTAAGGAGGACTATGCGGACTCCGCCTCGAAGGCATGGCAGGGTGTGGCCCTCTACGCCAAGCTCCAGGCCGCGCCGAAGTTAGCTGTGACGCCGCGGTTCGAGTGGTTCGACGACAAGGACGCGTGGGCCACGGGGACGTCGCAGACTCTGAAGGAATTCACGCTGACCGGCGATGTGGCCGTGACCCCGGCCTTGAGCTGGAAGTTTGAGTACCGGGTCGATTTCTCGGACGCCAAGTATTTCATCAAGAGCGACGGTACCACCACCGACAAGCAAAACCAGGTCAACTTCGCGCTGTCGTACTCGTTCTCCTCCAAGCAGTAGGCAACCACAACTCGAGGTGCAAGTTCGAGGTGCAAGAAGGGGTCTCCGACGTGGGTCGGAGGCCCCTCTCTGCTTCTGACTGCCTTCCTGGCCGCACGGCCGGGGCTTGCGGCGGAAGTCTCAAGTGTGGCCCGGCCGATGACTCAATGGCCCCCGCCAACCTGGGCGAGGCCGAGGTCCGTCCCGACGAGCGACACCTTTACGTTGCGATGGTGCGCGTCGGCGATGAAGGTCGCCAGCACCTCCTTCACGTCGTGGTCGATGTACACCCCGGACCCGTCGATCTCGACGACCTCGTTGTCCCCGACCCCCTCGAGCGCCGACATGATGCCGGGCTTCGAGACGAACGTGCCGTCACGACGAAACCGCATGCGCAGGACGCCGTTGCCGTCGCGCTCGGCGATGACCGCGCTGCGGGAGTTCTCGTAGAGAACGAACGCGATACCCATCACGATCCCGACGATGACCCCCTTGAGCAGGTCCATGGCCAGCACCGCCGCAATCGTGATGGCGAACGGCGCCAACTGGCGCGGCCCGAGCTTGGCTTGCGTAGCGAAGAGCGCGGGCTTGCAGAGATTCAGGCCGACCTGGATCAGCACCGCCGCGAGGGCCGCGAGGGGAATCATGTTGAGGAGCGAGCCCGCGGCGACGACCGACACGAGCAGCAGTAGGCCGTGCGTGAAGGCCGACGCGCGCTCGCGGGCGCCGGCGGCCACGTTCGCGCCGCTGCGGACGATGACCGCGGTGACCGGGAGGCCGCCGAGCAGTCCTGACACCGCGTTCGACACGCCCTGGGCCAGCAGTTCACGATCGGGCGGGCTGTGGCGCTTCAGAGGGTCGAGGCGGTCGATGGCCTGGAGTGACAGCAGGGTCTCGATGCTGGCGACGACCGCAATCGTGGCCGCGGAGACCCAGACATCGGACCGGGCGATAGCGGTGAAGTCCGGCCTCGGGAGCGCGCTGTACAGCGCCCCGATGCCACCCAGGGGAACGCTGACGAAGTGCTCGGGACCAAGGGCGAAGCCGGGCATGCCCCGCATGATGCCCGCGGCGATGCTGGCGAGCACGACGGCCGCGAGAGCGGGCGAGATGACCGGATACCGGCCCAGGGGCGTGAGCTTCCACCCGTAGAGGACGGCGATCGACCCGGCCGCAATCAGGGCGGCGGCGAGGTTGACCTGGCTCGGGATGTCCATCACCGCACCTGCCACGCCGAACGCCACGGGCAGCTGTTTCCAGACGATGGTGATGCCGATGGCGGCCAGCATGCCCTTGATGACGGCCGAGGGGACCAGGGCGGTGAACCGTCCGGTGCGAAGCACGCCGAGTGCGAACTGGAGCGCGCCCGCCAACACGACCGAGGTGAGGAACGGCTCGAATCCGCCGAGCTGCTCCACTTCGACGAGCACCACCGACGTCAGGCCGGCGGCCGGGCCGGACACGGAGAGCGGCGAGCGGCTGATAATAGGCACGACGAGCCCGCCGACCATGCCGGCGATGAGGCCCGAGATGGGCGGCGCACCGCACGCGACCGCGATACCGAGGCAGAGCGGCACGGCGACCAGGAAGACCACGACGCCCGCAATGGAGTCCTGCTTGATGTAACCGAACATTGAGCGGTGTTGATGCATGGCTCTGAACCCTGAAGAATGAGTCACGGGTATTCGTCCGACAGACCTGCCGGGTGCCGATCCGCGCGGCAGCGCCGGCTGGACAAGGCGACCGATGACGATGTGATTAGGCGAGGGGTGGGGCGCGGCCACCGGAGCGGGACGTGGCTCCGGCGCGGATACCGATGATGGGGCTTGCGGCAACCGGGAGTTCCCGGCCCGACGGTGTCGGCAGCACTGCGGCGTCAGCGACGGCGCCTGGAGTTGGCAAGGCGCGGGCTGCGCCGTCCCTGTGGCCCCGCTGCTCGCCAGCATCGGCGCTGGGGACCGAGGGCCCACCCGGTGGACCGTAATGGTCGGGGCCGTCTGCCACCGCTTCCTGGGCTTGCCGTTGGCCTGGCCGCGTCG
>JBEQUD010000437.1:0-11304 GCA_040349235.1 Acidobacteriota bacterium | reverse complement strand
GCGCTGGCCGTTCGCGCTCTGGCCGTGGCGGCGAACGCCGACGCTGCGCGCCCGTCAAGTCCGGCGTCGCTGTCGTCCCTTTCGGTCTACCCTGCCCGATCGGCCTATTCCGCCCCTTCGGCCCCTCCCGGCCCTCCTGCCAATCCAGCCCTTCCCGCCCCCTCCGCGGTGCTCGACAAGTACTGCGTCGGCTGCCACAACCAGAAGCGGCTCGTTGCAGGGCTTGCACTCGACACGAAGAATCTGGCGAACGTCAGCGCGGATGCCGAAGTGTGGGAAAAGGTGGTCGCCAAAGTGCGCGCGGGGGCGATGCCGCCCGCGGGCATGCCGCGTCCGGACAAGCCGACGGCCGATGCCTTCGTCGCCTCGCTCGAGACCGCGCTCGATCGCGCCGCCGCGGCGCATCCGTACGCCGGCCGCACCGATGCCCTCCACCGGCTCAATCGCGCCGAATACCGGAACGTCATCCGCGATCTGCTGGCGCTCGACGTCGATGTGGATGCACTGCTGCCGCCCGACGATGCGGACGCGCACGGCCTGGACAACATCGCGAGCCTGCTGTCGGTGCCGCCCGCGCTCCTCGAGCGCTACATGTCCGCGGCGCGGAAGATCAGCCGCCGCGCGCTCGGGCTCCCGCCCGCCTTCCCGGTCACCAGCACGTACAAGGTTCCCGAGTTCACCGACCAGGGCGATCAATTGAGCGACGACCTGCCCGCGGGGACGCGCGGCGGGGCTTTGGTCACCCACGATTTTCCGGTCGATGGCGAATACCTGATCAAGCTTCGGCTGCACCGGAGCATTTACGAGTACATGCCGGGCCTCGCGGAGGCCGAGCAACTGCAGGTCCGGATCGACGGCGAGCTCGTCAAGACCTTCACGGTCGGTGGCGAGAAGCATGGCACCCCGCCCCCCGCGACGTTCTCGGGCGACGTCCCCGGAACGCCGGACTGGGAACTGTACAACGCCGCCCTTGCCGATGCAGGGCTGGAGGTCCGCGTCCCGGTCAAGGAAGGGCAGCGGACGGTCGGCGTGTCCTTCGTTCAGAAGTTTGCCGTGTCCGAACATGTCATCGAGGTGCCCGTCGTCTACAGCGAAAAGGTCCTCCGTGACGAGACCTTGCCGCAGACGCTCGACAGCGTCGCGATTAGCGGCCCGTATCGCCTGACGCCGAACGCCGCGCACGACACACCCAGCCGCCGGAAGATTCTGGTGTGCCGGCCCGCGCGTCCCGCGGAGGAAGAGCCCTGCGCGCGGACGATTCTCTCGACCGTCGCGAGGCGCGCTTACCGCCGGGCTGTCACGCCCGGCGAGGTCCAGACGCTCATGGGTTTCTATGCGGCCGGCCGCGGTGACGGCGGCTTCGACGCGGGCATCCAGTTCGCGCTCGAGCGCGTGCTGGCGGACCCGAACTTCCTGTTCCGCGTCGAGCACGATCCCGCGCGGGTCGGGCCGGGCGGCGTGTACCGCGTCAGCGACCTGGAACTGGCCTCGCGTCTCTCGTTCTTTCTCTGGAGCAGCCTTCCCGACGAGGCGCTCCTCGACGCGGCGCGGCGCGGCACGCTCAGGAATCCGGCGGTCCTCGACCGGCAGGTCCGGCGCATGATGGCGGATCCGAGGTCGAAGGCGCTCGTCGAAAACTTCGTCGGCCAGTGGCTGCTGCTGCGCAACCTTCAGCACGTTGTTCCTAACCCAGACGCCTTCCCCGACTTCGACGAAGCCCTGCGCCAGTCGCTCCAGCGCGAAACCGAGCTCTTCGTCGAGAGCCAGTTCCGCGAGGATCGGAGCGTCGTGGATCTCTTGCGCGCCAACTACTCGTTCGTCAACGAGCGACTCGCCCGCCATTACGGGATTCCGAACATCTACGGGACGCATTTCCGGCGCGTGGCGTTCGGCGCCGACGACCCGCGCGGCGGGCTGCTGGGCCAGGGCAGTCTGCTGATGGTGACGTCGTACCCCAACCGCACGTCGCCGGTGCTGCGCGGCAAGTGGGTGCTCGACAGCCTGCTCGGAACGCCGCCGCCGCGTCCGCCAGACAACGTCCCTGGCCTCAAGGACCGCGGCGCCAACGGCAAGCCGGCGACCGTGCGCGCGCGCCTCGAAGAACACCGCAAGAACCCGGTGTGTGCGTCGTGCCACGCACCGATGGATCCACTAGGGTTCGCGCTCGAGAATTTCGACGCCATTGGGAAATGGCGCACGACCGACGCGGGCGCTCCGGTCGATTCCACCGCCACGCTCCCCGGCGGCGCCACAATCCAGGGACCGGTGGGTCTCCGACGCGCCCTGCTCGACCGTCGCGAGCAGTTCGTGCGGGCGCTGACGGAGAAGCTGCTGGCGTACGCGCTCGGCCGCGGCCTCGAGCCGCAGGATATGCCGACGGTCCGCACCATCGTGCGGCGTGCGGCGGCGCACGACTATCGCTGGTCGTCCATCGTGTCGGGCATCGTCCGCAGCACGCCGTTCCTGATGCGAACCTCGCGGCCGGAGCGGCCGGTGCTGGCCGCGACGACGGCGGCTCGCTGATGGGGTGCGCGACTGTCCAAATGAGGTTTCACCGATGATCATCACGAAGATGTCGCTGCCCCGCCGGACTTTCCTGCGTGGCGTGGGCGCTGCCGTGGCGCTCCCGCTTCTCGACGCGATGGTGCCAGCGCTGTCTCGCGCGGCCACCGCGGCGACGCCGGTGCGCCGGCTGGGTGTGGTCTATGTACCAAACGGCATGTCGATGGGCGAGTGGACGCCGGCCGCGACCGGCGCGGGCTTCGAGCTGACGTCCATTCTGGCACCGCTCGCGCCCTTCCGCGACCGCCTGCTGGTGCTTTCGGGGCTCGATGCGCCGCCCGGACCGGGCGCGCACACTCGCGCCTCGACGGCATTCCTCACGGGGCTGCCGCCGCGCACGGGCCCAGGCGGCGGCGCGCTGGCGGGCACTTCCATCGATCAGATCGTTGCCGAACATTTCGGCGCCGAGACGCAGCTGCCGTCGCTCGAGGTCAGCCTCGACGCGAGGGACGAAGTCGGCGTGTGCGACGGGAATCCCTGCGTCATGACCAACACCATCGCGTGGCGCACCGCCTCGATGCCGCTCCCCGGGGAGAACAACCCGCGCGCGGTCTTCGAGCGGTTGTTCGGCGATGTCGGCAGCACCGACCCCGCGGTGCGTCGCGCCCGCACGAAGGCCAGCCGCAGCATTCTCGATTCGGTGACAGCGGCGGCCGCCGACCTGCAGCGTCAGCTTGGCCCGGCCGATCGGTCGAGGCTCGGCGAGTATCTCGATGGGGTGCGCGCCATCGAAGCGCGGATCCAGAAGGCCGAGGCGCAGAATGCCGCGGGCGTCCCCGTCCTGTCGCAGCCCGCGGGTATCCCGGCCAGCTACGAAGAACACGCCAAGCTGATGTTCGACCTGCAGGTGCTGGCGTACCAGTCGGACCTGACGCGCGTCATCACGTTCATGATCGGCCGCGAATACAGCGGGCGCACCTACCCGCAGGTCGGCGTCGCCGAGGCGCATCACGCCTTGTCACATCATCAAGGGGACCCCGCGAAGCTCGCCGCGCTGGCCAGGGTCAACGCGTATCACATGTCGCTCTTTGCCTACTATCTGGACAAGCTGCGCGCGACGCCTGACGGCGACGGCACGCTGCTCGACCACGTGCTGCTCGTCTACGGCGCGGGGATGAGCGACAGCAACGCCCACGAGCCGAAGAACATCCCGGTTCTGCTGGCGGGCGGCGCGGGCCAAATCAAGGGCGGGCGGCACCTGCAATACGCCGGCGATTCGCTCGCGAACCTGCTCGTCACGGTGGTGGACAAACTCGGCGTGCCCGTGGACCACGTGGGCGTCAGCAAGGGCGAGCTCAACATCGACACGCTGTCCGACGTCTGAGCGCGCGGCTGCAGCTCGCGTGGGATTGGCCGCACCCCAGCCCTCACGGCTTGTCCGGCAGCGCGAACACGTAGAGTGCATTGCCCGATTCCGACGGGTGCACGTCAGGTGCAATTGACGCGGGCACGCGCCTCGGGCTGCTGCCGCCGTTGCCGCTCAGCACGCCGATGTACTGCTTGCCGTCGATGCTGAAGGTCACCGGAAACCCCTGCACCGAGGTCGCGAGGCGCGTCTCCCACAGCACCGTGCCCGTCTTGACGTCGAAGGCGTGGAACCGGCGGTCGAGATCCCCGGCGAACACAAGGCCACCGGCCGTCGAGATGGCCGCGGTCAGGAACGGCGCGCGCTGCTCGTAGGACCACATCTCTTTCATCGTTCGCACGTCATACGCGGCCAGCTTGCCGATGTTGCCGTTCGAGCCCGGCATTTCGTAGTACCGCCGTTCCGCGCCGCCGGCGCTTCCGGTGCCTTTCGTCTGGTCTATTTTCTGCGGGTTCATCTCGCCGCAACTCTGGCTGAGCGGGATGATGATCTGGTTCGTACCCGGGTGATAGCTCGACGCCGGCCAGTTGTGGCCGCCTTCGGTGCTCGGGCAACCCTGCACCCACGTGCCGAACTTCTGCTCCAGGATTTCGGTGCGGTACGTCGGCCGGCCGGTTCGCGGATCGAACGAATCCCAGACGTTCTGGAACAAGGTTTCCTTGTGCCCGAGGTACTTGCCGGTCTTCCGGTCGAGTTTCCAGAGCACGCCGTCCTTCCCAACCGTGAAGAGCAGCTTCTGGTTGTTGTCGTCAACCAGCACCCGCTCGAACACGACATCGAGATCGAGCGATTCGGCAGGCGCATGCTGGTAGTGCCAGGCGAGCTTGCCGGTATCGACGTCGAGCGCCAGGGTCGAGCTCGTGAAGAGCGCGTCGTCCTTGACCGACATGCCGCGGCTGACCGGCATCCACGGCTTGGCCTGCGCCGTGCCCCAGAACGTCAGATTGAGGTCGGGATCGTAGCTGCCCGTAATCCACGTTTCGCCGCCGGCGCGCAGCAGGTTGGACTGCGTGCCCCAGGTGTCGCCGCCCGGCTCGCCCTGCGTGGCGACGGTGTTGAACCGCCAGAGCTCCTTACCCGTCGCGGCGTCGTAGGCGCTGATGAAGCACTTCTCGTTGCTGTACCGCGCGCAGCCCGCGAGCCCCTCAATCACCTTGCCCTTGGCGACGATCGGTCCGCTGCTCTGGTTGTAGTCACCCTGTGTCCGGTCGCCAATCGTCGTGTTCCACAGGGTCTTACCCGTCTTCGCGTCAAACGCGACAAGGTGCGCGTCGCTCGTCGCGGCGAAGATTTTGTCCTCGTAGATGGCGAGGCCGCGCATCGCGGCCGCGCTCGGATTGGTCCCGTAGTGGTTTTCCCAGATCAAGTCGCCGGTACGCCCATCGAGCGCCTGCATCACGTTGCCCGGGTTGTTGAGGTAGATGATCCCGTTGTGCACGATCGGCGCGGGCTGGTCGCTGCCGGTTTCGGTCATGCCCCAGACCCACTGGAGGCGCAGGTCCTTCACGTTGTCGGTCGTGATCTGAGCAAGCGGGCTGTAGTCCGACGCGTGGTAGTCGCGCCGCAGCATCAGCCAGTCGCCCGGATCCGGATTGCGCAGCATCGCGTCCGTCACGGGGACGTAGTTCTTCACTTCGCCCTTGACGGTGAGCCCAGCGGCGACGGGCGCAGCCGTACGGCGCGCCTGTGGTGCGGCCGCGCCGGCCTGGGGTGTCGGCGTTGCTGGGGCCTGGCCTGTTGCCAGCGCGTTGATCGCCACGTCGTTCGTCGGCGTCAAGGGTTGGGCGCCGGCCTGCGCCCCGTTGGCCTGGAGGAGAAACGCGGCGATGTTGACGTATTCCTCCTGGCTGATCCGGCCGGGTTGGTCCGGCGGCATCTTCGTTTGCAGGAACGAGACGAGCTCGCGTGTCGTCCGCGGGCCCCAGGCGGCCATGAACTGCGTGCCCGCGAGTTGGGGTGCATCGCCCGCGCCCTTGAGGCCATCGGCGTGGCACACCGCGCATGTCGTCTGATACGCGGCGCGGCCCGCGGTCGCCTGTGCTGCTGTGTACTGACCGGCGGTTGCTTGTTGGCCGGCGAGCGCGACGAGGCGGGCGGCGACCATCGTCACCGCGACAACGACCGGCCAGATCTGACGATTCACAGCATTCCTTTCCGGCGTGTCCCACACGACCCAGATGCGGCACAGCATACCGCACGCGGGTGTTGTGAAAAGGCGCGGTCGCGCACTATGCTCGCGTCGTCTCTGAGCGGGATGCCCCGCCAGGAAGGCGCTGTAGATATCGCCATGACAGGCCACTACACAGGCCGTCACGGTGGGTCATGTGGAGGAGGCACCCGTGAAGCGATTCCTAGCGTGCGCGGCGGTGTGCGCGGCGATGTTTGTAGCCTCGACGGCGGCGGCGCAGCAGGCGACCTACGTCGAGCGTGCGTGGACCGGAGAGAAGCCGACGTCGCAGTCGGGCTGGAAGCCGTGCTCGAACGGCACGTGTCTGCCTATCAGCAATGCGGCGGGCGTGGTCGTCCGCTTCCAGCGCAGGGAACAGACGTCGCCCATCGAAGGACATGAACACACCACGCACGTCTGGTACGTCATCGACGGCGAAGCGACGCTCATCACCGGCGGGGAAGTCGTCGGCCGCAAGGAAGGCAGCCGGGCTGGGGAGTTCTCGGGCGCCGATATTCGTGGCGGCCTGGTGCGTCACCTGCGCAAGGGGGACGTCATCGTCATCCCACCGCGCACACCGCACTGGTGGAAAGAGATTCCAAGCGGCATCGGCATCTTCCAGGTGAACATGGGCGACGCCCCTGCCCCCGCGCGCGGCGAGAAATAACCACGGCGGGGTCGATACGCGGCGCGTGCCGACCCCGCGATGGATGCCGCCTCGCGCGGCTAGCGCTTGGCTGCCGCGCCCGGATGTGTCTGTGTCCAGGGGGTCAGGTCCAGCAGCTTCGCCGGGTTGTCCTTGAACATCAGGTCGATCTCGTGCTCGGTGATGCCGTACATGCGCAGGCCCCGGGCCATCAGCGCCAGGCAGTCCGTCGGATAGGGCTGTTCCATGAAGCCGCAGTCGGTCGAAACGATGATCGACTCGGCCCCGAGCGCCCGGATAGCCTTCACGGCGGAGGGGAAGCCCATCTCGTCGCCGAGCGAGCCGGCCTGACGCAGCTCGACGAACGCGCCCAGCTTCGCGGCTTCCTGCAGCCGCTCGATCGACGGCGTGTAGCCCGGCGTTGCGGAGTTCCCGTGGCCGATCGCGACCATGTCCTGGCTGGCGTGGGGCATCGTGACCTGCATGCCCAGCCGTCGCGCCTCGCGGACCAGCAGCAGGTCCTCCTGCCCGGACGAGTGGCCCGTCGCGAGCGCCAGACGGCCGCCGCTATCGACCGTCCGCATCTTCGACGCCTTCTCGAGGAGGTACTTCACCTCCGGGAGTAGCTCGCCGTTCTTCGAGATCTGCACGAACTTCGGGGAACCCGGCGGCATCAGAAAGGCCCAGCGCCGGTTCTTGGCGAACGTCTCCGGGCTTTCGTCGCGGGCGCGATACTCCGCGTCGTTGGTGGGCATCTCGATGATGCGGCCCCAGCCGCCCTGCACCTGCGTGAACTGCTCGACCGTCGCGATGTTGATGCCACCAGTAGTGAGGTTGAGCGGCATGCGACCGAAGAACTCGAAGCCGGGCTCGACGTGCTTGCGGATCAGATACGCGTTCGACGCCGACGACGCATCGTGGTGGGTTTTCTGGACGACGCCCCGCATGCCGCGCGATTTGGCGAGCTTCGCGAAGTCGAACGCGTCGATGGCCATGGCGACACCCGTCGTCCAGGGCGCCGGGCCGAGATGCGCGTGGACGTCGATGGCGCCGACGAGGGCCGGGTCCTGCAGCCCCAGATCGACCGGGCCCCGGGCTTTGTCGAACTGGATGCCGAAGCTGGCGAAATTGAGGGGCAGGCCGCTCGGTCCTGCCTGCTGCGCGCGCACGGTGTGGAAGGGCAGGCTTGCGGCGCCGACGCCGAGTGCGACGCCGACCGCCGACGCCAGGAGTTTCTGATGGATGGTCATGGGTCGCTATGGTCTCCAGTTGAGGTGTATCAGTCCGGCGGACGAATCCTACTGCAAATGTGGGAAAATCGCGTCCAGGAGCCTGCGCGGCCAAGGCCTTTTTTGTTGTGGTGCCGCCGGGCGTGCAGTATCGTTTTTGCCGCCCACGCAGTCTAATGTCTATACCGATGCCTCGCCTGTCCCGTTTGCTCGCCGGTTCCGTGTTGGTGGCTCTTGCCACGGTCGGTGGCGCCGCGCGTACGCCGGGCCAGGCCGTCGCGCCATCCACGCCCACGGCCACGCCCACGCCGGCCCGCCCCGCGGCCACCGGCGGCGCCGCCGCGACGAGTGCCCCACCGGCGGCGGCTGCATCTTCGGGGACGGCCGAGCAGGCCGTGCTCAAGCAGTACTGCGTGACCTGTCACAACCAGCGGCTGCACACGGCGGGGCTTGCACTCGACACGCTGGATCCCTCGCACGTCGAGGGGCAGGCGGCCGTGTGGGAGAAGGTCGTCAACAAGGTGCGCGGCGGGGTCATGCCCCCCGCCGGGCGGCCGCGGCCCGACGCCGCCACCTACGATCGCCTCGCGTCGTTTCTCGAAGCGCGCCTCGACCGCGCGGCGCTGGCCGCGCCCAACCCGGGACGGACCGAAGCCCTGCATCGCTTGAATCGCGCCGAGTACCACAACGCGGTGCGCGACGTGCTCGGCCTCGACGTGGATGTCGAATCGCTGCTCCCGACCGACAGCAGCAGCTACGGCTTCGACAACGTCGCCGGCGTGCAGCGCATGTCGCCGCAGCTTCTGCTGGCATATCTCGGCGCTGCGGAGAAGATCACCAGGATCGCGCTCGGCACGGCGGTGGTGCCTATCTACGAGACCTTTCAGATCCGCGAGGACGCCGGGCAGGACGAACGCCTGGAAGGGCTGCCGTTCGGCACGCGCGGCGGGGCGCTCCTGCATTACAACTTCCCGGCTGACGGCGACTATTCGATTGCCGTCAAGCTGGTCCGGGAACTGGGCACCACCGTCCCGGAATTCGACCAGCCGCAGACGCTCGCCGTCAGCATCGACGGCCAGCGCGTCACGGAGTTCACGATGGCCGCGCAGCAGCCGACCGGCCCCAAGCGCGACCGCCGGACGCTCGATGCGGACTGGCACGTCACGACGCCGGTCAAAGCCGGTCAGCGCGACGTCGCGATTGCCTTCACGAACAGGACGCCCGCGTTGCTCGAGACGTTCGTGCAGCCGTTCATCCGGCCCTACGGCCCGGTCGGCGGCACCTACAGCACCCAGCGCGGCGCCTATGTCCGGGACATCGAGATTGCCGGGCCCTTCGGGGCGCGCGGCCCGGGCGACTCCGAGAGCCGCCGGCGCATCCTGGTGTGCAAGCCGGCCACGCCCGCCCAGGAAGCGCCCTGCGCGAAGACGATTCTCTCAACGCTGGCGCGGCGCGCGTATCGCCGGCCCGTCACCGAGGGCGATTTGCAGCCGCTGCTCGGTTTCTATCAGGAGGGGCGCGCGGCGGGTGGCTTCGACGGGGGCCTCGAGCGGGCCATCCAGGCGCTGCTCACGAGCTCTGAGTTCCTGTTCCGCGTCGAGCGCGACCCTGCGAACGCCCGCCCGAACACCAACTACCGCATCAGCGATCTCGAGCTGGCGTCGCGCCTGTCGTTCTTCATCTGGAGCAGCGTCCCCGACGACCAGCTCCTGTCGCTCGCGGTGAAGGGCCGGCTGAAGGACCCCGCGGTGCTCGAGGGCCAGGTGCGCCGGATGCTCGCGGATACGCGCGCGGACGCGCTCGTCGCCAACTTCGCCGGGCAATGGTTGTCGCTGCGCAACATCCAGGCGGTCACCGCCGACGCGAACATCGCGCCGGACTTCGACCAGGACCTGCGGCAGGCGTTCCGTCGCGAAACGGAACTCTTCCTCGAGAGCATCATGCGCGAGGACCGCAGCATGCTCGACCTCCTCGGCGCGAACTACACGTTCGTCAACGAGCGCCTGGCCCGCCACTACGGCATTCCGAACATCTACGGCACCCACTTCAGGCGCGTCACGCTGGCGGACGAGCGCCGCTGGGGCCTGCTCGGGCAAGGGAGCTTCCTGGCCGTCAATGCCAACCCGCATCGCACGTCCCCCGTGCTGCGCGGCAAGTGGATTCTGTCGAACATCCTCGGCACGCCGCCGCCCGACCCGCCGGCCAACGTGCCCGACCTGAAGGACCGGAAAGAGCCCTCGGACGTTGCGCCCAGCATGCGCGCGCGGATGGCCGAACACCGGGGCAATCCCGTATGCGCGAGCTGCCATGCCATCATGGACCCGCCGGGCCTGGCGCTCGAGAACTTCGATCTCACGGGCAAGTGGCGCGACGTGGACGAATCGTGGCAGCCCATCGACGCGTCGGGCACGCTGCCCGACGGCACCAAGTTCGACGGCATCATCGGCCTGCGCAAGGCGCTGCTCGGCCGCCCCGAGCGGTTCATGCACACGACGACGGAAAAGCTCCTGACGTATGCGCTCGGACGCGGCGTCGAGTACTACGACGCGCCGGCCGTCCGCACGATCGTCCGCGACGCGGCCGCGCACAACTATCGGTTCTCGTCGTTGGTGCTGGGTGTGGTCCGCAGCATGCCGTTCCAGATGCGGCGCACGCCGGGTGCACCCGCCGATCTCGCCGCGAGGCGGGACTGAAGTAGGGATAGGAAGAGGGAGTCATGTACATCACCAAAGCGGCGCTGCCTCGCCGGACGTTCCTGCGCGGGCTCGGCGCGACCGTGGCCCTGCCGATGCTGGACGCGATGCTGCCGGCGCTGGCTGCCGCGGCCACGACGAGCCCCGTCCGCCGTCTCGGGTTCATCTACCTCCCGAACGGCGTGGCGATGAATCACGCGGTGAACTACTGGCGGCCGATCGGCGAGGGCACCGGCTTCGAGTGGTCGCGCGCCTTGGCCCCTCTCGAACCGTTCCGCAACCAGACGGTGGTCGTGAGCGGCCTGAGCCACCCGCAAGCCGAAGGCCTCGGCGACGGCAACGGCGACCACACGCGCGCGGCGGTCACCTGGCTGAACGGTGTCCATCCGAGAAAGACAGAGGGTGCGGATCTGCGTTCGGGCGTCACCGTCGATCAGCTCGCGGCGCGCGTCCTCGGCAAGGACACGGCGCTCCCGTCGATTGAGGTGGGCGCGTCGGATTTCGACAACCTCGTCGGCAACTTCGAAAACGGCTACGCCTCCGTCTACATCAACACGTTGTCCTGGCGCGGCCCGACCGCGCCGAACCGGCCGGAGATCAATCCGCGCGCGGTCTTCGAGCAGCTCTTTGGCGAGGGTGGC